>CAZQFD010000001.1:0-4737 GCA_964592535.1 uncultured Lachnospiraceae bacterium
TCGGCGTCTAGGCTATCCTCCTCTTCTCCTGTGGTGGCTCCGTCGTTATCAGCTGTTTCATCGTCTGTAGGGTCTTCGGAGTCTGAGCCGTCCTCGTCATCCTCTTCTGTGGAGCTTTCGTCTTCCTCGAGGTCTTCGTCGTTATTTACTTCGCCCTCTTCTGTAGGGTCTTCGGGATCTTGGCCGTCCTCTTCATCTTCCTCTGAAGGGTCTTCGCTACCTGCACCTTCGGAAGAGCCTAACTCTCTCCCGTTATCTCCTCCAGGTTCGTTTGCTCCTTCTTCTCCCTCAGGCTCGTTTGTGCCTTCGGATGAAGTGTTTTCAGAGGAGTCCTCAGTGTTTCCACTACCAGAGCCTATATCGCTTTGGCTTTCGTTTCCTCCTTCGTTACCGGATCCGGTATCGGAGGCGTCTTCGCCTCCTCCCATGTCACCGGAGCCTGCACTCTCGTTTCCTTCCGAATAGGATGAGGCGTTATCTACCGTGTATACGGTGCCCCCCCTACAGAGGTTGAAGCCCAGGCTGTGTTCGTAAGCACCATCGATGCTGCCATGATCAGTGCCGTGAACTTCGATATCAGCTTCTTTCCTTCGATATTCACTATCCTTATCCTCCCACCCTTGTTTTTTTCATATGTCTATCAGAGCCTGACATCTACTGGAGATGTTAGCTTGTTTCTTGTATCCTATCATATTTGATCCGATTTTTCTATATGTTTGACAAGTCTACATACGCGCTAAAATCACGGCGGCAGGGCAATACTCTTTCAGGAAACATTCCCCGCACCCGGGCTTCCTTGCCGTACATATCGTCCTTCCCAAAGTGATGATATCGATATTCCAGAGTGTCCAATGATCCTCCGGCAATACCCGCATAAGCTCAAACTCCGCCTTTACGGGGTCGTCCGAGTGGATAAGTCCCAGTTTTTTACTGATACGCTTTACATGAGTATCCACCACTATGGACGGGATACCATAGATATTGCCTCTTATGACGTTGGCCGTCTTCCTTCCTACCCCGGGAAGAGATGTAAGATCGTCTATGTCAGAGGGCACTTTTCCGTCGTATCTTTCTATCAGCATTTTCGCGCAGGCTATTATGTTCTTGGCCTTATTGTTATAAAAACCTGTCTGATATATATCTTTTTTCAGATCTTCAAGATCGGCTCTCGCGAAGGACTCCAGCGTGGGATATTTTTTATAGAGCTTCGCCGTCACCTTGTTTACCCGCTCGTCCGTGCATTGGGCGCTCATGATAGTGGAAAAGAGCAATTCATAGTCCGAATCATAGTTAAGATAACAGCGATGATCTGTCCCGTATTCTCTGTCAAGAGCCGAAAGTATATGAGAGACCCTCGTGTCAAGGTCGCTTTCAATATCCTCTGCCTTCGAGAACTCGTCCGCCCCGGTTCCTATCTCGTCCGCCGTAACCTCGAAGGCTCCTCTGTTTTTCGACTCCTTAACCTTATCTTTTGTCATACTATCGTCTCCTGCGAGGCCTCCGTACGAAGCTTGCCCTAGTCAGATCTCTCCGCCTCCCGATGCTTTCTTAAGCCTGTTCATAACGGCAAAACCGATATTATCCTCGTCCACGCTCTCCGCGTAGATATAGCTCACCCCTTCATCGTCCATCTCTCTCAGGGCGGAGAAAAGATTGTGCGCGAAGCTCTCCTCATCTCCGTACCTTCCGAGATCCGCTATGACCATCGCCCCCACAGTATATACGAACATATCTTCGAGGAGCTTAGTCGCAATGAAGCTGTCGCTGCTGCTCGAGCGAGCTCTGAGTATGTCCACACATAGCTCATCCGAACAGACGATCCCTATCTTTTCGCCTTTCCGTTCACGCTTCAGCGCCTCTTTTAGGATACGCTCGGCAAGCTCTTTTTCGGGGTATTCGACTCCGCTTTCCCTGCTCATGAGCTCGAGTGGCGCCTTAGGCGCGTAGTGGCGGTATTTCATCCCGGGAGCCTTCGGATGTTCGTCCCTCGCAAGCGGCTTCACCACCGCTGGGTCCACGGCTATGTCCTTGCCTAAGACGCTCCTCAGCATCTCTATGGTCACGGCTCCGGGCCTTAAGAGGATCGGCTCGTCTCCGCTCACATCTACTATGGTAGACTCTACCCCGTATTCACTGCTTCCGCCGTCCACTATGGCGTCCACTTTTCCGGAGAGATCCACTATACAGTGCGCGGCGGTGGTAGTGCTCGGCCTCCCGGAAAGATTCGCGCTGGGAGCCGCTACCGCTACACCCGAAAGCCTCAAAAGCTCTCTCGCGACCTTATGTGAAGGCATACGGACGGCTATGGTATCTAAACCTCCGGTCGTCTCCTTCGGCACGGCACCCGCCTTCGGCATGATAAGCGTCAGCGGCCCCGGCCAGAACGCCCTCGAAAGCCGTCGCGCGTCCTCGGTATGATCACTCACCAAGGCGTCTATCTCATCAAAGCCCGTGATATGTACTATCAAGGGATTGTCCGAAGGTCGGCCCTTAGCCTTATATATACGCTTTGCCGCGTCGGGAAGCAAGGCATTGCCGCCGAGGCCGTATACCGTTTCCGTAGGGAAGGCCACAAGACCACCCTCCCTGAGGATCCTTGCTGCGGTCTCAAGTTTTGCCTTATCGTCCCCGCTTATGATCCCAATCTTTTTATAGTCTTTAAGCTCCAGTATCAAGGTCTCCATATCATCTCTCCTTGTTCCTAAAGACCGCCGTAGGGGCTATACTATATATCGACGATCTTTGAGGGACCTTAAGATCTGTTTTGCGGTAAGTATACCTCATGTAAATTTAGGTTTTGACCGAAATTTCTCTCTTTGTTTGCATATCCGTCGGGTCTAAAAGAATGATCTCCGTTATCACGATCCCTCATTCATATCCAAGACCTGCCATGCCCATGAGGGGCCCAGTCCCAACCTCCAAGCCGCCGTACCGGCAAGCTCATAGCTTTTTGCAAGCTCCGTCTTAAGGCTCAGCGAACGCTCCTCCTCGAGCCATATCTTTTGGACATTGCCGTCCTCATATCGCTTTTCCGCGTAGTATTGGCCGCTCTCCTCGTTCCACGTTATCTCGAAGTCATTGGTCTCGGCGTAGTTCATCGCCTCGCTCATGCCCATGGCTCTTGAGCTGAGCTCCCCGTCCGCGGTCTCCGTCCACAACCTCGTATAGAAGGGGACCGCGTTTATGAGATGGTCATTGTCCACGTTCTCAAGGGCCTTTGAGATACCAAATCCTGTATAGCTGATAGAAGCCACCGAACCGGCCTCCTCGGAACTGTTATCATGTTCGTTATAACCCATTATTATCACATAATCCGCGAACGATCCCTGTTCGTCCAACTGATAATGGGCATTATAGTCGTAAGGCACATAATTACATATGGAAAGCTTCAATCCCTTCTTATGACAGGCCACCGCGAGCTCTCGGAAAAATTGAGCGTAGCTTTCTCCCGCATCACTCGGTAAGCTCTCAAAATCCAAGTTGAAGCCGTCGTAGCCATAGGCCTCCGCTTCCTCCATGAGCCTTGATATGAGATCTCGCCTATTGTCACTCGTAGAAAAATAGTCTCTCGTGCTGAAATCCGAAAAACCCGTAGGGTCGTTGAAATTATCCACAACGGCCCAGACCTCTATACCCGCAGCGTGAGCCTTGTCTACATATTCCTTCGACGAATAATTATTATAGCCACCGTCGGCGCTGTTTATCTGGATCCATGTGGGACAGATCACATTCAGATGTCCCTCGGTATCGGCGATGAGCTCGTCAACACTATCATTGGCGGAATAATTCAATACTAAATGCCAGCCTATCACCGGCTTTTCCTCGAGCATGATATATATGGGCTCCTCGGCCTCGAAGTCCGATCGATAGGTATACTCATAGCTCTCCGAAAGACGGTTCGACCTGCAATAGCCTATGAAACCGTCAGAGGTCACTACCCTCGACCAGCCCTCGGTAGAGTCCATGACTGTGACCGTATCGCCTTTTTTCATATCGGTCAGGATCTCCGCCTTTATACTGCTGCTCGTCCTAAGCTCGGTATCTCGGCTCACCTCGGCATTTTGCACCGTGCCTCTCTCATGATAGATGAAAACACGCTTCGCGCTCACGTCCTCGGAGATGAATCTGTTGTCCTGTACATCCTGATACTGCTCTATGAAGCTTAAGGAGATCAAGGGGTCTTTGTCATCACCGAAAATGAATATAGGGTCACCCTTTTCATCCACACTCTCAGCCGTAAAGTCCAATATCTCGTCATAGAGAGCATAACTGAGCATCTCCTCTGTCTCGGAGTAATAAAAACGCAAGGAGATATTTTCATGCACCCATTCGAGCGGAAGGTAGACCTCCCCGCTTCTTGCTTCGGCGCGTATGTCATTATTGCCTACATCGTTAAAATATATCTTGACCTCGTCGCCCGAGACCTCGAACCACTCGTTTAAGTCCTTGCGTTCCTCTGAGGGTATGTAACGTTCAATGAAAGGTCCCGCCGCTATAAGACCGATCGCGCATAAAAACAACAGCAAAAGCAAGAGCCTAAACGCCCCGCCTCTTTTCTTACGGCGTCTCCTCGACCTTCCTCCACCCTCTCTTTGTTCCTCGTCAAGAAGGAAGTCCATGGCTTCCATATCTCTCCTATATCCGGAGCTTCGTCTCCTTCGTGCCATCTACAGCCTCGGTCTCCTTTATCGATATGAGCCCAGTATATCATCTGCATAGCCTAAATTCAATTTTTCT
>CAZQFD010000001.1:4837-19067 GCA_964592535.1 uncultured Lachnospiraceae bacterium
ATCCGACTTTAAGAATAAAAATTTTATTAAAAACACAGCTTAAGATTGATTATAAGAAATTTTTGGTATATTATGAAGTTGAGGTTTAAGATGAGAATAGAAAGAATCAATGAAAACTCGATACGTTGTATACTCACAAGCTTTGACTTGTCTGTTCGCGACCTTAATCTCCGTGAACTGACCTACGGTTCCGATAAGGCAAAGAAGCTCTTCGAGGAGATGATGCATAAGGCTAATGACGAGGTGGGCTTTAACGCCGAGAACACTCCCATCATGATAGAAGCCATCCCCATGATGGGGAACGCTATCCAGATAGTCATCACCAAAGTGGACGAGCCTGAGGAGTTGGACACCAGATTTTCAAAGTTCTCGCAGACACAGCAAAGCCCCGGACAGGATGACTGGGTAAAAAGATTGCGAAATGAGATCTTAGAAGGCTCCGACGGACTCTTCCAGAAGCTTAAAGCTAACGGTGTGCTCAGCGTGCGCGATGTGGCTTCGACCATAGCCGCTCTCAGGCAGAACGCGGCTCAGCAGCCCTCTGCCCCCAATGTCCCGAAAAAAGATGTCGATAAGGACGGCAGGGAGTTTAGGGTATTCGCCTTTGACGAGCTAAACTGCGTGATAGAGGCTTCAAAGGCCATAGCTTCCTTTGATACGGATTCAAGACTTTATAAGAGGGAGGGCGCGGACAGATATTATATCCTCGTCCTTAAGAGCGGTCTGAAAGGCTCCGACGACTTCCATAAAGCCTGCAATATCATCGCGGAGTATGGTCGAAAGGTGAGCATAGCCTCGGCATCGCTCGCTTATTATGAGGAGCATTATAAGCTCATAGTCGCTGAAAAAGCCATACAAAAGCTTTCTTCCATTTAAATGACTCGGCGAAAGGATATTGACAGAAAGAGGATAATGATATGAAACAGATAGATAAGACCATGAATATAGGTACGCTCCTTCAGGTGGACGACATGATCGCCCCCATCCTCATGCGCGCGGGCATGCATTGCCTCGGCTGCCCCGCGTCTCAGATGGAATCTCTGGAGGAGGCCTGCATGGTACACGGCATAGACTGCGACTCTCTCGTTACTAACATAAACGAGGTACTGGCCGACAGGTAAAGAAGCTTAAAACAAGATATTTCCGGCAAGACAAGGGTATCGCGGTCCCCGCTTTGGGATCTCGCGATACCCCCTATTTTTAGGTATATCGTCTTTCCTTACTTGAAAAGCGCGTCGTGGACGCGTGCCAGTTGAGCGTGACCGTACCTATGGGGCCGTTTCGCTGCTTGGCTATGATCACCTCGGCCTCTCCCTTCCTCTCGGTGTCAGGTTCGTAGTACTCGTCCCTATAGAGGAACATGACTATGTCCGCGTCCTGCTCTATAGCTCCCGATTCGCGCAGATCCGAGAGCATAGGGCGTTTGTCAGATCTAAGCTCACAGGCTCTGGAAAGCTGGGAGAGCGCGATCACCGGGCAATCCATCTCTCGCGCGAGAGCTTTCAGAGACCTCGAGATCTCCGAGACCTCCTGCTGGCGGTTATCATTCTTTTTAGAGTTGCCGCTCATGAGTTGCAGGTAATCTATTATTATCATGTCAAGACCCCGCTCAAGTTTTACCTTGCGGCATTTGCTCCGAAGCTCGGGCACCGTTATCCCCGGCGTATCGTCGATGATGATGTTAGAGCTGCCCACTCTGTCCGCCGAGTTTATGAGCTTTCGCCAATCCTCGTCCGAGAGTTTTCCCGAGCGTATCATCTGGGCGTCTACATTGGAATCCATGGAGAGCAGCCTGTTCACGAGCTGGTTAGAGCTCATCTCGAGCGAAAATATCATACAGGGCCGTTCTTTTTTTATGGCCATATATTCGAGTATGTTCAGTACGAAGGCGGTCTTTCCCATAGAAGGCCTTGCCGCTATGAGTATGAGATCTGAAGGTTGGAAGCCCGTCGTCATATAGTCGAGATCCGAAAAGCCCGAGGGCACGCCCGTTATGTGGTCTTTTAACTGCGAGGCCTCTTGGATCTTCTGCATGACCTCCAGCACCACGTCGTCGATAGGCACATATTCTTTAGAGCCCTTCGACTTTATCAGCTCAAAAAGCATCCTCTCAGTATCTCCGAGTATCTCCTCGGTGTCCTCGCTGCCGTCATAGCACTTCTGCACTATCTCCTCGCTCGACTTTATCAGCCTGCGGAGTATGGCCTTTTCGTGCACTAATTCAGCATAAGCCCTTATATTTATAGAGGTGGGCACGACCGCCAATATGTCCCTCATGAGATCCGTGCTCAGCATCTCCGGAGTAGCTCCGTCCCTTTGGAGCCTGTCGCGCACGGTCACGAGATCCACGGGCTTATCCTCTATGTAGAGAGCCTTTATGGACTCGAACATGACGCCGTACTGGCGATGATAAAAATCGTCCTTGTCCAGTATCTCCACGGCCTCCGTGATGGCGTCTCTGTCCATGAGCATAGAGCCTATGACGGACATCTCAGCCTCTATGCTCTGCGGCGCGGTCCTTTTTAATACCGACTCATCCATCCGTCAGGCTTCCTCGACCTTCAGCACGATCTCCGCGTTTATATCCTTATGGAGCTTCAGCTTCACGGAATAGGTGCCTATGGCCTTTATAGGTTCCATGACTATCTTCTTTTTATCTATCTCGACCTTGGCGGTGTCCATGATGGCCTTGGAGACTTCTTTGGCCGTTACCGAGCCGAAGGTCTTGCCGTCTTTTCCGGCTTTGATCTTCGCAACGAAGGTCTTGCCGTCCAGAAGAGCCTTGACCTCTTTTGCGCTCGCGGTCCTAGCCGCCTCTATCTTTGCCATATTGGCGTTTTGGAGCTTCAGGTCATTTAAATTCGCGGCGTTAGCCTCTACCCCCAGTTTTCTGGGGATGAGATAGTTCCTGCCGTAGCTGTCATTGACCTTGACTACCGTACCTTTTTTTCCGAGGCTCTTTACATCCTCTAGAAGTATCACCTGCATTATAATACATCTCCCTCTTCCAACATCTCTTCTATGACGGCCTTGAGCCGTTCAAGGGCTTCATCCATCGTCACACCTGTAAGCTGCGCCCCCGCCACGGACTTATGGCCGCCGCCGCCGAGCTTCTCCATCATCACCTGTACATTGACTTCATCGATACTGCGCGCCGAGAGGTATATCTTGCCGTCATAAGGCGTAAGGACTACAGCCGCCTTTATGCTCCTTATATCGAGAAGACTGTTGGCCGCCTGCGCGCCCACTACTGTTGGCGACTCGACGCCTTCGGGATCGCAGACGCTTATCGCAAAGCTGCCCTTATATATCTCGGCAGAATCTATAGCCTTGGCCTTAGCGCGGTAATCGGCGAGGTCGTCCCTAAAGAGCTTTTTGACCCTTACTATATCGGCGCCGTTTCGCTTAAGGAAGGCTGCGGCCTCGAAGGTGCGCACGCCTGTCTGATTCGTGAAATTCTGTGTGTCTACTATCATGCCGGCATACATGGTGTCGGCCTCGAGAGGCCCTAGCTTTATGTCGTCACCTATATACTGAAGGATCTCGGCTACCAGCTCCGATGCCGATGAAGCATACGGCTCTATATAGGAGAGTACGGCGTCGCGTATCACCTCGGAGGTGCGTCTGTGATGATCCACGACCACTATGGTATCACATATCTCAAGGAGCCTTGGCTCTTCCGTATAGCTGGGACGGTTCACGTCCGTGACAACGAGTATGGTGTTGTCATCTACCAGCTCCAAGGCGCGCTCCCCTGAGATGAACATATCCTTGGGATAATTGCGCCCCTCCTCGAACTGCTCTCTCAGCGGCCTTACCGCGCTGTCCGCCTTTCCGCTTACGATATAAGCTTTCTTTCCGTATGAGTCCGCTATCTTCCAAAAGCCTACGGCAGCCCCGAGGCAGTCCACATCCGCCATCTTATGTCCCATGACGATGAGTTTCTCCTTAGAGGCAAGCAGTTCCTTGAAGGCGTGAGCCTTGACTCTGGCCTTGACTCTCGTGCTTTTTTCCACGGCCAGCGACTTGCCGCCGAAATAACGGATCTCATCGCCCTCTTTTATGACCGCCTGATCGCCTCCTCTGCCAAGTGCGAGGTCAATGGCGGTACGTGCAGCCTCATAGTCGGTCTTATAATCTCCGCCTTCCATACCTATGCCGATGCTCAGCGTGAGCGCGATCTCGTTTCCGATATTTATGGTCTTTACATCATCTAGGACAGAGAAGCGATCGGCCTCCATGCGCCTTAGATCTTTGTCCATGATGATGAAGTAATACTTATCTTTTTCAAGCTTCCTCATCACGCCATCCATTGATGAGATAAAATTACTTATCTTCCTGTCCACCAAGGCCGTGAGCAGAGAGCGCCTTACCTCCTCGACAGTGCCCAGAGCCTCGTCATAGTTATCCAGATATATGAGGCCTTCGCAGAGCTTAGAATCCTGATAGAGCTGTTTCATCTCTATGAGTTCCGTCTCGTTCCCTATCCCCATGACGATGACTTCCTTATCAGCCTCCTCGGGGAGCGCGGATATCAGTTCATCATCGTCCGCGAGCTTCGTCCACATAAGCTCTATGATATAGCGTTCCTCTCCGAACGCGCTGTGGATAAAGGCCGAGGACTGCTTTGAAGAAAGTATGTCCCTCGTTATATCAGGAAAGATGGCCTGAATGTGGGGCGCGCTCACGCGCTGAGCCTCCAGCATCTCGGAAAAAGCTCTGTTCTTCCAGATGATATGACCCTTCGTATCACAGATCGCGTAAGGCCTCTGCATATCCGCGATGAGTCGCCGCCTTACGCTGTCAAAGCCCTGCGCGAAGCCCACCAGCCCGGCAAAAAGCCCTTTTTTTGAATAAAGATATAGCCAAACAGCGATGACGATCATAATGAGCGTAAAGATCCCCATGAATATCGCTGTCTCGGGACTGAACGCGGCTATGAGCAGGTTGAAGATGGCCATCAGGATAACAAAGATCAGTGGCCATCTCAAATATAGAGATATGGAAAAGTTCGCGTTTTCCTTCCTGTTTTTATCTTTCATATATACAAAGATAAGCCGCTCAAGGAGCGGCTATCGCAATGTCCCGACCCATGACGGGACTCATCAAACAGATATAGTCTCGTTTCCATCCGTCACGAGGATCCCTAAGTTTCATCCACCCCGCGCAACGGCAAAGCTCCTCTATGGTGGCTATTATAGCATAGAATGAGACTTTTTCGCCATATTTTTAAGGATCAGGACAGGATTGTCTTATTTCAACCCATATTCCACCGTGACGTAAGCCGTCACCTCTATATCGGCGGGAAGCACATTTACGCCCAAACTTGCACTGCCGCTTGCCGTCTCTGTTTCCTCGACCGCTCTATCATACTCTACATGGCTGTTCGTAGTGCTGTATCTCGCGTACCCCGAGTCATATCCCTCGCTGAGGCTCACCACACTGCCCACTTCGCACCCGAGCGACTCGGCAATGCTCTCGGCCTTCGCCTGAGCCCTTGCTATAGCTGCGTTAAGCGCCTCCTCATAGGCCTCGTCATATCTGCTCGAATAATAGCTTATGCTGCCTAAGCTATTGACTCCCAGGGCGAGCACATCCGTAAGCACAGCGTCTACATCATCCTTTTCAATGTCAGTGACCCTTATGGTCGTAGACATATGATAGCCTGTGAGCTGCCTCTCCATAGAGCTATAATCATAGTAGGGATAAAGGCTCATATTAGAGGTGGATATACTGCTTTCGGCATAGCCCGCTTCCCTGAGATATGCCACTATCGCATCCACTATGGCCGTGTTCGCTTCCGTAGCCTCGTCTACGGTCGTCCCTTCGGTCTCCACACTAAAGCTAAGCTCGGCCATATCCGGCGTCAGGTCTATGGTCTCGCTCGCATTCACCATGATAGTCCCCAAAGCGCTCGCCTGCGTATCCGCGCTCTCGCTGTCCTTCACACTTACCACACAGCCCGCAAGCAACACGGCCCCCGCAAGAGCTAAAGCTATAAGTCTGATCGATCTCTTTCCCATGATCTCTTCCTTTCTAAGCCGTACTGTTAAAGATCCGTATACTGGCTCGGATCTAAAGCCTTTTTTCCTTTCATCAGATATACGTCAGGGCTTAAGAAAAGCTTTCGGTATATTTTCGAAAAATATCATAAACATAGGCTATGTTTTTATGATACCATATCGGATAAGATATTTGCAGCCGATATAAGGGCAGCGCTGTTCCTTTTTTGTATTTTTTTACGGTCTATGACAGTTATATCTGAGGAGCCTCTGCGTCCTTTATATCTTTCGTCGGCAAAGGCTCTGCGCTCGGTAAAGGGGAGGAGGGAGCAAGTATGAAAAGCGAGATTTTTTCAAGTAGGTCAAAGGGACTAAGCGGCAATCAGCTTAAGCTCATTGCGATAATCCTCATGTTCATAGACCATATGGGCGTAATGCTCTGGAACGTTCTGGAGAGCCTCTCCCGATCTCCCACGGCCGGTCTTGCGGCACCGCTGCTGTCAGATGCGCCGTTTGTCAATGCCTATTATATATCAAGGCTCATAGGCAGGGTGGCCTTCCCGCTCTTTTGCTTTGAGCTTTCTGAGGGCTTTTTTCATACCTCGAACAGGAAGCGCTATCTTATGCGACTTTTCATATTCGCTCTCGTTTCAGAGATCCCCTTCGACCTCTTGATAACTCTTGAACCTTTCTCTCTTCAATATCAAAATGTGTTTTTCGAGCTGGTGCTCGGTCTGCTCTGCATATGGAGCCTTGACACAGTAAGGATCCGATACCTATCCTCTCCCGCCCTGCCCTTTATGTGCGGCACGATCATCACAGCCTTCTGTGTCATCTCAGAGGTAATAGGAGCCGACTACGGAATGAGCGGTATACTGGCCATCTGCGCCTTTTACCTTCTAAGGGACAGGCGTCTTTTGGCCTTTTTCGCAGGTTTCGTATGTCTTATCCTCATCGAGGCATCGTTTGAGATCGCGGCGATATTTTCAGGGCCGCTTATAATGCTCTATAACGGTGAACGCGGAAAAAGCTACGGCGGAAGATATTTTTTCTACGCATTTTATCCCGTACATCTTCTGCTGTTATATATCATATATTCAGTCATCGTCGCGTGAGAGCTCTTTAGCGATATTAATATAGGATCTCTATGCTCTCAACCAAGACCGATTGGGATCAATGAGGATAAAAGGATCCTCACGCATATATACAGAACTACAGAAGGATCGGGACACGGAGCGACCTGATTCTGATCGCCCATCAAATATGCCGCAGACTGCCAGAGGCAGCCTGCGGCATATGAACTGCATATCCTTGTTCCTTTTCCTAAGGGATCTAAGCTTCAGCCAGCGTTTCGTTGCCGATCAAGCCGTAAGTTTTATGATGACCTTCTTAGGACATTTTTCGGCACACTTTCCGCAGCCCGTACACTTATCATAGTCTATTACGGCTACGTTATCATCCATACGGATGGCGTCAAACTCACACTGCCTCGTGCAGAGCGTACAGCCTATACAGCCCACGTCACAGACGCTCATGACATCTTTGCCGCGCTTATGGCTCGAACAGCATACCCTGTAAGCCTGACCCTTGGGCACGACCGTTATGATATGCTGAGGACAGATCTTTACGCAGCTTAAGCAGCCTGTACAATTATCCTCATCTACCACAGCCACCCCGTTCACGACGTGGATAGCGTCGAAGCGACACGCCTTTACACAGGCGCCGTAGCCCATACACCCGTATTCGCACCCCTTGTCGTCCGCACCAGGCACTACCGAGATAGCGTTACAATCCTTTATTCCGTGATACTCATACTTCTTTACTGTTTTGTCACAGGTACCGGAACATTTTACAAAAGCGACCATCTGCTTGAGGTCTACATCCGTGGGATCCAGTCCCATGGCGATGGCGACTCTCTTAGCCAGTTCCGGACCGCCGACCGGACAGGCGTTGCTTGGAGCCTTACCGGTCGCTATGGCCTCCGCGCAGGCATCACAGCCTGCATAGCCGCAGCCGCCGCAGTTTGCGCCGGGCAGCAGTTCTCTCACGATATCTACGAGAGGATCAGTCTCGACCTTGAATCTTTCACTCGCCGCTACCAGCAGCAGAGCTACCAGGAGACCGACTACGCCGACTATCAAAGCCGCAGCCAATACAGCACCCATATCCATACAGCCAACCCCCTAGCAAATAAGACCCGAGAATCCGCAGAACGCTATCGCCATGAGTCCCGCGGTAACGAGCGCTATGGGCGAGCCTTCGAAGCTCTTGGGTATGCCTTCATTGGCCTCGAGCTTTTCACGGACTCCGGCCATGAGGACTATCGCGAGCAGAAATCCGAGCGAGGTACCTACTCCGTTCACTACAGATTCGAGCACATTGTAATTAGCCTCGGCATTCGTAAGGGCAACGCCCAGTACGGCGCAGTTCGTAGTGATGAGCGGAAGGTAAACGCCCAGAGCCTGATAGAGCGAAGGCATGGACTTCTTAAGGAACATCTCCACGAACTGTACCAGTCCTGCTATGACGAGGATAAATACTATCGTCTGCAGATAGGATATGTCCATGGGGATCAGTATGTAATTATATATCAGCGAGGTCACGGCCGACGAAAGGGCTATGACGAACAGGACCGCAAAGCCCATGCCCGACGCCATATCGACCTTCTTAGATACGCCGAGGAAGGGGCATATGCCGAGGAACTGGCTCAGTGTGACATTATTCACCAGCGCTCCGCTGACTATCAAAAGTAATAATGTCTCCATTATGCTATGCCTCCTTTCTCCGCGGTCTTTTTAGCTGTCATCATAGCGTCAACGACCTCTTCGACATGAAGCATGCAGCTTTGGCAGTTGCCGGTGCAGCCTTCAGGCTCTCCCTTAAGCTTTTTTTTGGCACGCTCCTCTTTAGTAAGGTTCGTAGCCGAAGGCGCCTTAAGCTTATTCTGAAGGGCCGTAAGGCAGGCCAACACGAAGAACGCGCCCGGAGCCATGACGAAGATCCCTACGTGGAAGTCCTCTGGGATGACCACCCGGCCTAAGATGGATCCGGAGCCTAACAGTTCTCGGCAGAAGCCTATGATGGTCAGGGCGCAGGTGAAACCGAGTCCCATGCCGAGACCGTCAAAGGTCGAAAGGAGCGGACCGTGCTTAGCTGCATAGGCCTCGGCCCTTCCGAGTATGATACAGTTCACGACGATCAGAGGGATATAAAGTCCCAGAGTGCTATAAAGCGAACGCACATAAGCCTGCATGAGCAGTTCGACGATCGTGACCAGTGTCGCTATGACTACTATATATCCGGGTATGCGCACCTTATCGGGTATGATGTTCCTGAGAGCCGCGATCAGCAGGTTGCTGAAGATCAGCACTGCGGTCGTCGCTATACCCATACCGAAACCGTTGCTCGCGCTCGTCGTGGTGGCAAGGGTCGGGCACATACCGAGCATTATCACAAAGGTAGGATTCTCCTTTATGATACCGTTATATATCCTTTCCAAACATTTACTCATAGATCTCAACGCCTCCCCTCTTACTGAGCCTGCGCGAATTCTTTGACACAGAGATTCGCAGCGTTTACGGCGCCTGTGACCGCGTTAGAGGTCACTGTAGCTCCCGAGATGGCGTCTATCATGCCATCGCCTTCTTCACCTGTCTTAGTAACGGTAAATTCCGTGTCCACGCTCTTTCCGGCGTACCGGGCTTTGAAATCGTCCGTATCGGCGTTCATCCCAAGCCCCGCGGTCTCCGATATGGAGAGGAAGGAGATACCGGTAGTCACAAGCTCCCCATCCTCACAGTTATAGCCTACAGTGAGCTGTATATCTCCGCTGTAGCCTTCATGGCTGGACACGGTCACAACATAACCGATCAAGTTTCCGTCCGAGTCGCGTCCTTCGACTATGCCGTCTATGGTATTTTCCGTATCAGAGCTCAGCTCCTCGGAAAGCTCGAGGTCGTCTGTCCTGTCTATATAGGAATCAGCTCCCGGCAAAAGCTCTGCATAGGCTCCCTGCGTAGTCTCGGCGTTCGCTAAGGCTATAGGCTCCTTCGTGATACCGTAGACCGCCCCTAAGAGCAGCCCCGATATAAGGGTTATGAGGAAGAGTGTGACGATCGTTTTTATATTGTCCGACATATCAGCCCACACTCCTTTCCTTGCTTTCGTTCACAAGTTTTTTCGTCTTTTCGGCGTAGCTGCCCTTTCCGAATACGGTAGGCACGGTAGCTCTCTCAATAAGCGGAGCTACGATATTTCCGAGGATGATCGCGTAGGATACGCCCTCGGCCGAGGCCCCGAATACCCTGAATACTCCCGTGAGTATACCTATGACTATGCCGAATATTATCTGCCCCAGGGGCGTTATCGGCGTCGTCACATAATCGGTAGCCATGAAGAAGGCTCCGAAGATGAGACCGCCCCCGCATATCTGGCAGGCTATGTAATAGAGATCGAAGCCTCTGCCCCCAAATATGCCCATGAATATAGCTACAGTTACTATATAAGCTACAGGTATCTTGAGGTCAATAACGCCTCTTACCAGAAGGTATACAGCGCCCACCAAAAGCATGAGCACGCTTATCTCACCTATGGTACCGGCCATATAGCCGAAAAAGAGATCCAGAAGCTCCACGTCTCCGCCCGACTTCATGACCGCGAGAGCCGTAGCCCCCGACACAGTGTCTACGGCCGAAGCACCAGCCGCCGCTCCTTCAACGGGGAAGGAGCTCGAGAAATCGGTCATGGCCTTAGAGAACGAGATCAGAAGGAAGCATCTCGCCGCAAGAGCGGGATTCATGAAGTTCTGTCCCAGTCCTCCGTAGAGCTGCTTTACTATCACTATGGCAAATACCGCTCCAAGCACTGGCATCCATAAGGGTATGTCGGGCGGCATGTTGAGCGCCAATATCATACCTGTGACTATCGCCGATCCGTCCATTATCGTGATGGGCTTCTTCATGAGATACTCATAAAGATACTCGCTGAGCACCGCCGCCAATACCGTCAGTATCACGACCAGCAAAGCGTGCATACCGAAGCGATATATGCCGAACAGGGTCGCCGGCAGCATGGCTATGGCCACATCGAACATGAGCGTCTGCGTCGTGACCTCAGTCCTTATATGCGGCGATGATGAAACATGATAAAGCTTTTTGTCCGTATTCAGCGCCATGTCTGTGCCTCCTTTCCTGTCTCCGCCATCTTTGCTTCTTTCTCTTTCAGCCCAGCCTCGCGCTTAGCAGCCTCTTCCTGCTTCCTTCGCTGCTCTTCCTCTGCGGCCCTTATCTTGCGCTCGGCGTTCACCCTGGCCTTTGTCTGCTTGAAAACTTGGGTGAGCGGCCGTCTCGCGGGACATACATATGCGCAGGTGCCGCACTCCATGCACTCCATACCGCCCAGCTTCTCGAACTGATCAAGATCGTCCGTATTCGCGGCTTTGACCATCATCGGCGGCACCAAGAACTCGGGGCACGCCGATACGCAGCGCCCGCACTTTATGCAGGGCGTAGTCGGGTTTTCGGCCACCTCATCGTGTATGAAGGCGCAAAGAGCCGATGAAGGCTTCGTGACCGGCACATCGAGTTCATAAAGAGCCTGTCCCATCATAGGGCCCCCGCAGATGAATTTTTGCGCTTCGACCTTCAGGCCACCTACGGCCTCGAGCACCTTCTCATAAGACGCCCCGAGCCTGACCTTTACATTCACGGGACTTGCTACAGCGTCGCCTGTAACAGTGATAGTCTTTTGGATGAGCGGCTTATTTTCCTTTACGGCCTCATATACGGCGAGCAAGGTGGCAACATTCTGAACTATGCAGCCCACATCGGCCGGCAACCTGGAAGAATCGATGTATCTGCCTGTCACGGCATAGATGAGCTGACGTTCTCCTCCCTCGGGATACTTCGTCTTAAGCTCCCTTACCTCGATACGGTCGTGAAGCTTGGCAAGCTCCTTCATGTGCTTTATCGCCTCGGGCTTATTATCCTCGATAGCAACGACTCCCTTCGCGTTAGGGAAGAGCTTAAGGCAGATCTCCATACCGCCTATGATCTTTTCTCCCTCTTCTACCATCAGACGATAGTCGCTCGTGAGATAGGGCTCGCATTCCGATCCGTTCGCGATAAAGCAGTCTATCGCATCGTCATCCTTGGGCATGAGCTTAACGGCGGTGGGGAAACCCGCTCCGCCTATACCTACTATGCCTGAAGCCTTGACAAACTCGCGTATCTCCTCCTTAGAAAGAGCGTCTACATCCCGCTCCTTTCCAAAGCCCTCTATCGTCTCGTATCTTCCATCCGACTCTACCACGACAGAAAGCACAGGGAACCCACTCACCTGCATACGAGGCTCTATAGCCTTTACCGTGCCTGAGATCGAACTCAATACAGCGGCCGATATGAAACCGCCTGCTTCACAAAGCCGCTGTCCGCAGAGCACGCGATCGCCGACGGCAACGATGGGCTTTGCCGGCGCGCCTATGTGCTGAGATACGGGAAATACGAACTCCCCTTCAAGCTCCAGCTCCGTGATGGCACAGCCTTCACTCAAGACTTTTCCCTCGTAAGGATGGGCTCCGCCTTTAAATGTTGAAAGGCTCATAACTGACTCCCCTCCCGTTCATTCATACATAACCTCTTTTTTGTACAGTTATTGTTTAAGTATAACATAGAATTTTTTGAAATTTGATCTTAATCCTATACATAATGTATAAAAAATGCACTTTTTTTGAAACAATTATTTAGTTATTTTTTTGACGATTTAACGCTTTGGGAGTTATGATAAGAAAATATGATATAAGATAGGGTTATGTAGTTTAGCAGTTATAAGCAGGTGATAAGAAAATCTTATATGATGTAAAAAACGGCGGAAGGGGCGATCCTTAAGCGGCAGCGCATACCGCCTTATCTTACATCTATATCTATGAAGCATCGGCCTTATCAGGCTTCGCTCTGAATCTGTTGTCTTTGCCTTTGGCATCATACGAAAGACTCACGCCTATGATCCCAGCGAGTATCACGATCACGCCCACTATCTCCGCGGGCTTGAATACCTCGTTCAGAAGGAATACTCCCGAGAGGATCCCCACCACCGTACTGAGAGTACAGGACGAGGAATAGACCGCGAACGGGAGATTGGCCGAGGCGTAGGTCATGAGCAGGAAGGCTATGACACAGGAGCCTATCCCCATGTAGAGCACAGCTATGATAAGGTCGGGATCCGCAAGCCCCGCGAGGTACGGCACATCCGTCCCTGAGAGGAAATATCTCCCCAGAGAGAGTACATTGAACGTGACGGCTCCCATAGCCGTCGTGATATATATTATCTCGAATGGAGAGAATACAGCCGAAGCCCTCCGCACCAGCACTCGATTTATGGATACGGCTATCATAGTCCCGAAGATCAGTACGAAGCCGATCGTCGTCATACCGCTCTCAGCCTTGTCCGAAAGCGTCGTCACGAATACTCCCAGCACCGTGAGCAACACAAAAAGCAGTTGTCTCTTTGTCGGATATTCGCGATTTATCACCGCCGAAAAAAGCAACATGACCACAGGCAGGAGGCTGTTATACATGTAGATCTGTGAGGCCGGCGCATAGGTAGTCGAAGTGGTCTCCATTATCTGGCTTATCATAGGATTGAAAAGCCCACACAGCAGTATAAGATATACGGGCCTATGCCTATAGTGTGCCTTTTGCAGTCCCAATATGAGCAGCAGGGTCATGGCGATGAAGCCCAGTCCGAACCTCAGCGAGAGGAACTTCACCGTATCCTGATCTACTACGGCCATGCCCATCTTTATAAAGAGATAGCCGAAGCCGAACAGTGTCTGAGATATTATGTTTGCAAGTAAAGGTGCGTATCTTTTCATCTTCTGTCATCCCGTATCACTGCGTATCCGTGTCTCCGCCTATCTGCGTACGGACATCTCACTTCCTCAGCTCGTTCAGCGCTCTGTAGCAGAAGGCGAGCAGCACGAAGGCTATGATGAACGGACACCGCGACGAGGAACATCCCTTCTGTATATAGGCCAATATCCGCCATGTTGCCGATCACTGCCTATGAGTTTGGCATCACGATCAAATAAAGGCCTCTGACACGCCTTTTTGATCCATTTTACAAATATCAAAGATGGGCGTCAATGAAAATTTGTATCTTTGAAAGTATTCAAAAAGCTTCGAATAGGAACGAAACTTTTTGTCACATCATCCTCTGGCGTACTATCTCGA
>CAZQFD010000002.1:0-18919 GCA_964592535.1 uncultured Lachnospiraceae bacterium
GTCTCGCCCATGTAGTCAGTTCCCCAGACCGTAGATAAAAGCTGGTTTCTGGTAAATACTATGGACGGATTTTCCATAAATAATTTTAAAAGATCGAATTCTTTAAGTGTAAGGATTATTTCCGAATTGTTGGAGGTCACTATATGCCTCGAAGTATCCAGCTTGATATCTCCAAACTGCAAAACTCCGTCATGCTGTTTTTTTCCGGTGCGCCTAAGCACAGCCTTTACCCTCGACATCATTTCCATCATTCCAAAGGGCTTTGCAAGATAATCGTCAGCGCCATTGTCTAACCCAACTACCTTATCAAACTCTGCTGCCTTGGCCGTAGCCAATATCACAGGTATATCTTCGGTCATCGGGGAATTTTTAAGCTTGGAAAGCATGGCAAGGCCGTCTTCTCCCGGGAGCATTATATCTAACAGTATCAGCTCCGGCTGCTCATTTTTTATAGCTGCCCAAAATTCTCCCGCATTAGGAAACCCCTTTGCTTCCATTCCGCCGGCCTTTAATGTGTAAACCATCAGGTCTCTTATGCTGCTGTCATCTTCTACGCAATAAATCATAGCTTTGCACCTATATCAGTCGAAATTAAATTGACCCATTATTTATATTATTCCATGGCAGAAAAACATATATAAAGCATATGTAAAATCTATGTAAAATAAAAGCCGCAAATACAGTTTTTTATAATCCTGTCTCTGCGGCGACTACCTTATGCTATTTCCAAATATTTGACCTTTGTCTTAAACTTAAAGGCATAGAAAAAAGCAGGATACGGGAGTCGGACCCGCCTCCTCGGCTTGGGAAGCCGATGTACTACCGATGTACTAATCCTGCACTGTTTTATATGATACAAAATTTAGGCCGAATATTCAAGTGCTAATTGCAATTTTTACTGATTTTGGGGTCAGAAGCCGATTGCAAAAGTAAATCCCACCCTTCCTACGGAGGTGCGGAATTTATTTTTTCAATTGACCTATTATATATTTCTATGTCAGCATTTCGAAGCGCCGGCCCGCAGGCCGCGGCCTCACTCCCTGGCCACCGTTTGCCGTGTAGCTCTATTCGCAGGAGCCGCCTCCCGAGAGACCTGGCACTCCTTCGCGAAGCCTATCGAGGCCATGTGTCCCTCCTAGTCTAGGCTCAGGCGGTCGTGCTCTCTACCCAGAGCCCGTTTGAATCTACTTTAAATACTCCGTTTATGGTCGTGTCCGTCGCCAGATAGCCGTAGGTCTCGTCGGTAGATCCCTCTGGGTAGAAGTAATACCAGCCTCCGTTTATCTGATACCAGCCGGTCACCATGACACCGCTCTCATCGAAATAATACTTTTTGCCGTTTACCGTCCAGTACTGGCTCGCCACCAGGCAGCCCTCGAAGTCATCCTTAGTGGTATTCATATAATACCATTTGCCGTCGTCATACACCCAGCCCGTGTGCATATAGCCGCTCGTAGGATCGAGATAATACCAGATCCCCTTCGAGTCCTGCTGCCAGCCAGTGAGCATGACGCCGTTCGCGTCAAAAAGATAGCGGTTTTCATCCACCGTGAGCCAGCTGCTCCGCACAAGCTCTCCGTTCGGATAGCGGAAATACCAATTATCCCCCACCTGGAGCCAGCCCGCGGAATCGCTGCTGCCTGTGACCGCAGAGCTTATGCTGCTGCCGCCGTGCTCGTCATCCGTGGTCTGTCCCGTGCCGTCCGAGACTTCACTCGCGCTTATAGTGAGAGAGCTCGACTCGAACCACTCTGAGCTTTGGCTCGAGGAGCTCGACGTATCGGGCGGCGCGACCGATCTCACCTTGAAGGTATACTCGCCCTCCTTAGTCATATAGGGATAGAAGTTATAGCTGGTGCCCTGATAGTCATAGAGGCGCTTTACGACGCTGCCTCCCCTATAACATATCACATCATAATAATTAGAAGAGTTCGTATCATCGGCCACCCACACGGCCGTCCCCACAGGCGAGGACCAATAGGCCTCTACAGGGGAGTTATATGTGCCCTTTACGGCATCTACCTGAAGTGTGACCTCGAGTGCGTAGCCGCTGTCCACTACCTCCGCAGAGATGAACTCACCGTTCGTGACGCTTACGTTGCTCGAGCTATAGCTGCCTCTGAAGAGATAGATAGTAGTCGTAGATGAGGTCGTCGTCTCCTTAGGATAGGCATAGAGATAGACCTTCAGTCTGGGCTGATCGCCTACCGAGAGCGAGCTTATGTCGTCGAGCCACTCCGCATTCCCCAGATAATAATAGTACTGGGTGTCGCTGACGCTGACATAGGAGCTCGCGTCTCCCACAAGCTCATCACCCGCCGTAAGTTCATTCGTGGCTACTTTTATACGCACGCTCGAGATGGCGCTGTATCTGTAGGAGCCTAAGGCCGTCATCGCTCCCATGATAAGGAGCGTGAGCAATATCAATATAAAAGATCTCTTTTTCATAATTTTGCCCTTCGGCTTTATTATAATTTGCCCTATAGTATAAGTCAATTTACGAATATCTTACGGGCCGTATGATAAAAGGAGCCGCGGTGCGCGACTCCTTAGGAATGTTTTTGAATTTTATAAATATATCAGCTGCTTGACTTATAACTTATACCAGCTCAAGCACTACTTCCATAGCGGCATCTCCTTTACGGGGGCCTACCTTCACTATGCGGGTATATCCGCCGTTACGTCCGGCATACTTCGTGCCGTACTCGTCAAAGAGCTTAGCCACGAGATCTACCTCTTTTGTGCCTGCCTTGCGGCCTGCCGCCTTTTCGGGCACATCGGTCACATCATAGAGCACGGCGAGCATCTTGCGCCTCGCGTGAAGCCTTGAGGGCTTATCCTTCTTGATGGTCTTTTGAACTTCGTCGTATACGGTGACTCTCTTCTGTCTGCCGTCTACCTCCTTGACCTCTTTTACTCTCTTGCCGTCCTTGTCCTTACGGGGCACCTTAGCGGTGACCTCCACGGTCTCGAAGTTGTCCTTCTCTTTGACGGCAAGAGCTATGAGAGGCTCTACCATCTTCCTGACTTCCTTGGCTCTGGCCTCGGTCGTCACGATCCTGCCGTGGTATAAGAGAGCCGTGGTCTGATTCCTTAACAGCGCCTTCCTCTGCGCCGATGTCTTGCCTAGTTTTCTGTATCCGGGCATCGTTTTCTCCTCCTATTGCGCCTGTGGTCTTATCAATGGGATCGCCCCTCCGATATTTCGGAGATCTGCGTAAGCTTACTCCTGAGTATTGAGCGAAAGTCCCAGCTCCTTAAGCTTTGTAAGTACCTCGTCCAATGACTTACGTCCGAGGTTCCTCACCTTCATCATCTCATCGGGAGTCTTGGAGCAAAGCTCCTGAACAGTATTTATACCTGCCCGCTTAAGGCAGTTATATGAGCGCACCGAAAGCTCCAGTTCATCTATGTTGATGGCCATGACCTTTCCCTTCTCGTCGTCCTCCTTTTCTATCATGACCTCGGCTTCCTTGGCATTCTCTGAAAGGTCGATGAAGAGGCTCAGATGCTCGGAGAGCACCTTGGCTGCAAGGCTGACCGCCTCATCGGGCGCGATCGCTCCGTTCGTATATACATCGAGGGTCAGCTTATCGAAGTCTGTCTGTTGACCTACACGCGTATCTTCTACATTCATATTTACCCTCTCTACGGGGGTGAATATGGAGTCTATGGCGATACTGCCTATCGGCATATCGTCGGTCTTGTTTTTGTCGGCTCCGGCATAACCACGTCCGTCGATGATGGTCAATTCCATACTGAGCTTAGCGTCAGGGCCGCTCAATGTGGCTATCACCTGATCCGGATTCATGATCTCTATGTCGCTGTCCACTTGTATGTCCGAAGCTTTCACCACTCCCTCGCCTTCAAAATCGATATAGGCTGTCTTAGGAGCGGAGTCGGAAGCATGATTCTTGATAGCTAACTCTTTTATGTTCATCACTATCTCGGTGACGTCCTCTTTGACGTTGGGGATAGATGAGAACTCGTGAAGTACACCGCTTATCTTTATCCTGCTGACAGCAGTGCCAGGAAGAGACGAAAGCATTATGCGTCTTAAGGAGTTGCCGAGCGTGATCCCGTAGCCCCTTTCCAACGGCTCGCATACGAACTTGCCATACTTTTTGTCATCTGAGATCTCTACTATCTCTACGTTTGGTTTCTCAAAATCAAACATTCGCGCACTCCTCTCTTCGGCGCTGACAAGATAATGTGATGACGCCATGGCATATAAGCCTGCCACGACATCATCGGAGTCAAAATATATTTGACTTTGTCATTATTTTGAATACAGCTCGACTATAAGCATCTCGTTTACGGGTACATCGATAGCTTCTCTCTTGGGAAGCTCCTTTACCTCGCCTACAAGGGCCTCTTTATCGGACTCGAGCCACTCGGGAACGAGACGCGCTCCCGTCACCTCGAGGATGTCCTTATATCTCTGGGAGCCCTTGTGCTTTTCTTTGATCTCGATCTTGTCTCCGGCCTTTACGAGATAGGAGGGAACATTGACCATCTTTCCGTTCACAAGGACGTGCTTGTGATCCACGATCTGTCTGGCCTCTTTCCTGGTACGCGCCCAGCCGAGACGGAAAAGCACATTATCGAGCCTTGACTCAAGCATGACCATCAAGTTCTCACCCGCTTGACCTTCCATCTGCTCGGCCTTAGCGTAATAATTCCTGAAGGGCTTCTCAAGCACTCCGTAGATGAACTTGGCCTTCTGCTTCTCACGAAGCTGCATACCGTACTCAGACATCTTCCTGCCCGATCTCTGTATCTTTCTGTTTGACTTTTTGTCTATTCCTAAATATACGGGATCCAGGTCAAGGGATCTGCATCTTTTAAGAACAGGAACTCTATCTACTGCCATTTCTAACCTCCATGATCAGACTCTTCTGCGCTTAGGCGGACGGCATCCGTTGTGAGGAACGGGGGTAACGTCCTTAATGCTGGTCACCTGCAATCCTGCCGCCTGAAGGGCACGGATAGCGGCCTCGCGTCCTGAACCGGGACCCTTTACCATCACATCTACTGTCTTTAAGCCGTGTACCAAAGCCGCTTTTGTAGCAGTTTCGGCAGCCATCTGGGCTGCGTACGGAGTAGATTTCCTTGAACCTCTAAATCCCAGACCACCGGCACTCGCCCATGAGAGAGCGTTCCCCTGGTTATCGGTCAACGTCACGATAGTGTTGTTGAAGGATGACTGGATATGTGCCTGTCCGTGTTCAACGTTTTTCTTGACGCGCTTTTTACCTGTTCTTTTAGCGCCTGCTGACACTTTCTTTGCCATATAAAACTAACCTACTTTCTTCCGATCGGTCTCTGTGCTTAAATCATGCTGATCCATGCTTAAGCGTGACGATTATTTCTTCTTATTAGCTACAGTCTTTTTCGGACCCTTGCGAGTCCTGGCGTTCGTCTTGGTCCTCTGTCCGCGTACGGGCAGGCTCCTCCTGTGACGAATGCCGCGATAGCAGCCGATCTCCTGAAGCCTCTTGATGTTCATGGCGATCTCTCTTCTGAGATCTCCTTCTACCATCTGTGTCTCTCCGATGACTTCAGCTATCCTTCTTACCTCGTCGTCCGCCAGATCCTTGACGCGGGTATCCGGATCGACATTTGCTTCCTTGAGTATGCGCTTAGATGACGACAGGCCGATACCGTATATATATGTAAGTCCTATCTCTACACGCTTCTCTCTCGGAAGATCTACGCCAGCTATACGAGCCATGTTTTACCTCCCTGATCGATCATCCTTGTCTTTGTTTATGCTTGGGGTTCTCGCAGATGACTCTTACGATACCCTTCCTCTTTATGACCTTACACTTTTCGCATATAGGTTTTACCGAAGATCTAACTTTCATCTCAATCTCCTTTCTGACATCCGGTCAGATTCGCCGAAATATTATATCAGACTGTCTCCCTTTTTGCAAGCCGAGATCCTTATATAGCGCGATCTTTGGCCGTAAAAAGCCCTTCCCGCTCCGAAAGCCCCATATTGAGTGAGGCCCGGCGAACATCTTCTTCTCATTTCGGACGATCTCCGAAAACAGCCTTATTTATCTCTCCAGATGATACGGGCCTTAGAGAGATCGTAGGGGCTCATCTCAAGTGTGACCCTGTCTCCTGGCAATATCCTTATGTAGTTCATACGGAGCTTGCCGCTGATATGTGCGAGCACCTGATGCCCGTTCTCCAGTTCCACCTGAAACATCGCGTTCGGGAGCTTCTCGACTACGGTGCCTTCGAGTTCGATCACGTCTGCTTTAGACATCCTTACCTCCTGAAATAATGTCCTTTAAGTCGGTATCCTGGTCCCATGTCCGGCTATCTTGCGGATCACAGCACCTTATAGAGCTTCTTTTCATCCTTCGTAAGTGAGAGCACCTCAGGCTCTCCGTCTCTTATACGGATCGTATTTTCATAGTGCGCCGACAGGCTTCCGTCCTCCGTCACAAAGGTCCAACCGTTCTCGGTCTCCCTCACGGCATAAGTCCCGCTGTTTATCATCGGCTCCACGGCGATAGTCATATTGGCCCGCAGCTTGGGGCCTCGCCTCGTGCAGGTGAAGTTCGGTACATCGGGAGCTTCATGCATCTCCTTGCCTATTCCGTGTCCTACCAAGTCCTCGACTATACCGTAGCCGTAGGGAGTGATGAAATCCTCTATGGCACACCCTATGTCATTGACATGGTTGCCGGCCACAGCGACCTTGATACCTTCAAAGAAGCTCTGTCTCGTGACCTCGATGAGCTTGGCCGCATCCTCGCTTATCTTGCCTACCCCATGGGTACGCGCGGCGTCCGACTGCCAGCCTTTATAGATGACTCCCGTGTCTACCGCGACTATATCGCCCTCTTCTAAGTATCTGTGCTTTGAGGGTATGCCGTGGACGACTTCCTCATTCACCGAGACGCAGGCCGAGGCGGGGAATCCCTCATAGTTCTTGAAGGAGGGTATACACCCCATGCCCCTTATGGTCTTTTCACATATCCTGTCTACATCATAGGTGGTCATGCCCGGACGGATACGGTCGGCTATCTCGAGGTGTACCTTAGCGAGTATCTCGCCGGCCTTCCTCATCAGCTCTATCTCATGCTCCGACTTAATGGTTATCATCAGTCGATCGCCTCCGCGATGGCCTCGAATACTTCGGCAGGCGTCTTTGTCCCGTCTATCTCTTTCAGTATGCCTTCCAACTTATAGAAGTCTATGAGCGGCTGTGTCTGTTCGTGGTAAGTGACGAGGCGCGCCTTTACGGTCTCAGGCTCATCGTCGTCTCTCCTTATGAGCTCCGTCCCGCAGCGATCGCATACTCCGACTTTTACGGGAGGGGTGAACTTGACATGATAGCTTGCTCCGCACTTAGGGCAGGAACGTCTGCCCGACATACGGGCCTCTATCTCCTCATCGGGCACTTCTATGTCTATGGCTATGTCGAGGCTATCACCCTTTTCTGCGAGCGCCTTCTTTAAGCTCTCCGCCTGAGGTATCGTGCGGGGGAACCCGTCCAATACATAACCGTCCTCGCAGTCCTTCTCGTTTATGCGGTCAAGGAGCATCCCTATGGTCACATCATCCGGTACGAGCTGACCCTTATCCATATAGGACTTGGCCTTTAGCCCAAGCTCCGTGC
The DNA here is from genome assembly GCA_964592535.1 of uncultured Lachnospiraceae bacterium. Classification (GTDB taxonomy): domain Bacteria; phylum Bacillota; class Clostridia; order Lachnospirales; family Lachnospiraceae; genus Avilachnospira. The sequence continues at coordinate 7,640 of CAZQFD010000002.1, forward strand.
CGTTTTTTATATTGGCCCTGAAAATGTCTCCTGTGCTCACATGGGGCACACCGTATCTCACGGCTATATTGACCGCCTGCGTACCCTTGCCCGCTCCGGGCGCTCCAAGCATCACTATCTTCATCGACTACCCTCCGTCAATCATTCAAAAAGCCTTTGTAGTTGCGTACAAGGAGTTGTGATTCTATGGAACCGATAGTCTCTACTATGACGCTGACTATGATTATAAGGCTGGTGCCTGCAAACGAAAGGCTCCCGAGTCCCGAGATACCCGTGATGACTATCGGCGCCACACAGGCTATCAAGAGTCCTACGGCTCCTATGAATATCACATAATTCAATATGTGAGTGAGGTAGTCACTCGTAGGTTTTCCGGGCCTTACCCCTGGTATGAAACCGCCGTTCTTTTTCATGTTGTTCGCTATCTCAAGCGGGTTGAAGGTGACACTCGTATAGAAATAAGCGAACAGTACCACCAGCACGATATATATCAGCAGACCTATCGTCGGGAAGAGATCCGAAGGATCGCACCAGTTACTGGAGCTCAGTATGCTCAGGATCCTACCCGCCGTCGTGCTTGAGTCGACTCCCATAAAGGAGCCTATGACTACCGGCATGGACATGATAGAAGAAGCGAATATGACGGGGATAACGCCGGCCGTATTGACCTTGAGAGGGATACTGGATCCCTGAGCTCCTACTAAGCGCCTTCCCTGCATCTTTCTCGAATACTGTACGGGTATGTTCCTCGTCGCGTCATTCAGCAGTATCGTATATACGATAAGCGCCAGTATGGCTGCTACTATTATGACAGCGGCTATGACCATGACGGGTATGCTCTGTCCGTAGATGAACGCATTGAAGAGCGTGCTCATGTCACTCGGTATGGAGGAAAGGATGTTGAAGAGCAGGACTATGGAGATACCGTTTCCGACGCCTTTGTCGGTGATCTGCTCGCCTATCCACATAAGTATAGTCGTACCGGCCGTCATAGTGACTACGCAAATGATGACGCTGCCTACGCTGTAATCATAGAGCAGGCCGGATCCGCCGAAGCCTATGGCCATAGCCGCCGACTCGATGAGCGCGAGCGCGACCGTCACATATCTCGTATATCCCGCTATCTTCTTACGTCCGGTCTCACCGTCCTTCTGGAGCTCCTCCAGCGCCGGTATAGCTATGGTAAGGAGCTGCATGATGATGGAGGAGGTGATATAAGGGGAGATACTTAACGCAAACAACGACATTCTGCTGAAAGAGCCGCCCGTCATCGCGTTAAACCATCCGAAGCCCGACATCCCTCCGATATTCGCAAAGAGGAGGTCGAAAAAGTATGTATTGACTCCGGGTATAGGGATGACCGAACCAAACCTGATAACTACAAGCATGAGAAAGGTGAAGATCAGCTTTTTCCTGACTTCATTCACTCTCCACGCGTTTTTCAGCAGCTTCCACATATCAAATCTCCTCGCAGGTACCGCCGCATCCTTCTATCTTGGTCTTGGCGGTCTCTGAGAACGCGTTTGCCTTTACGGTGAGCTTCTTGGTAAGATCGCCGTTTCCGAGTATCTTCACTCCGCCGAGCACCTTCTTTAGGATCTTCCTGTCAAGGAGCGTCTCTATATCTACTGTAGCTCCGTCCTCGAAATATTTCTCGAGCGTACCAAGGTTGACGATCGCATACTCGACCCTGTTGCGGTTCTTGAAGCCTCTCTGGGGCAGTCTCCTATCAAGAGGCATCTGGCCGCCTTCGAGACCAGGTCTCGGAGCGCCGGAACGAGCCTTCTGGCCCTTGTGTCCGTAACCCGCGGTCTTACCGTTGCCCGAGCCGTGTCCACGGCCTTTTCTGAAGTCGTTCCTCTTTTTCGAGCCAGCTGCGGGTCTCAAATTTGATAATTCCATCATGAACCTCCTCTTTAGAGCTCTTCCACTTTTACGAGGTGCTGAACTTTCTTTACCATGCCTCTTACGGCGGGATTGTCGGGAAGGATATTCGACTGGTCTATCTTCCTAAGTCCCAGAGCGGCTACGGTCTTTCTGTTTTTCGGCACTGCGCCTATAGGAGATCTTACTAGAGTAACCTTTAATTTCTCTGCCATCGCTCTTCCCTCCTGTTATCCGAGTATCTCTTGTACCGTCTTGCCTCTCAAAGCGGCTATCTCCTCGGGAGACTTCATAGCCTTGAGGCCCTCAAGGGTCGCAAGTACGCAGTTTACTTTGTTGTTTGAACCGAGCGATTTGGTACGGATGTTCTTTATGCCTACCATCTCCATAACGGCACGCGCAGGGCCTCCAGCGATGACGCCGGTACCCTCAGGAGCCCTCTTCAGAAGTATCGTAGAGCTTCCAAATACTCCGAGGTAGTCGTGAGGCACGGAGTTATTCTTGTCGAGAGGTATCTCTATAAGATTCTTCGTAGCGGCCTCTTTGCCCTTCCTGATAGCCTCAGGCACCTCCGCCGCTTTACCGAGCCCGGCTCCGACGTGGCCGTTGCCGTCTCCGACTACTACCAGCGCGGAGAACCTCATGGTACGTCCGCCCTTGACGGTCTTAGATACACGCTTTATGGCAACAACTCTGTCGTTCAATTCTAATGTTTTGGGATCAATTATCGTACGTTTCATCTCTCGTCCTCCCTTAGAATTCAAGTCCGGCTTCGCGTGCTGCCTCTGCAAGCGCCTTGACTTTTCCGTGATAGATGAAGCCGCCTCTGTCGAATACCACTTCTTTAATGCCCTTCTCGAGAGCTTTCTTCGCGATGGACGTGCCTACGAAAGCGGCTGCCTCCACATTGTCGGTATACTCAAGATCTGCCGCGTCCTTATCCAAGGTAGACGCCGCGCACAGGGTATGTCCCACCGTGTCGTCTATGATCTGAGCATACATATGTTTATTCGATCTGAAAACGCAAAGACGCGGTCTCTCAGCTGTGCCGGAGATACGATTACGAAGTCTTGCGTGCTTCTTATGACGAATTTCACTTCTTGACTTTTTGCTTATCATCTGATGTACTCCTTAGCTTATTTCTTACCTGTCTTGCCGACTTTGCGTCTGATAGTCTCTGTCTCGTACTTGATACCCTTGCCCTTATAAGGCTCAGGGGGCCTCTTCATCCTTATCTCGGCTGCGTACTGGCCTACCTTCTCCTTGGAGATACCTTTTACGATTATCTTGTTCTGGCCTTCGAGCACTGTCTCTATGCCTTCGGGGTCCTCCATCTCTACCGGATGAGAATAACCGAGGTTCAACACGAGCTTCTTGCCCTGCTTAGCCGCTCTGTAGCCTACGCCGTTGACCTCAAGTACCTTCTGATATCCTTCGGACACCCCGACCACCATGTTGTGGATGAGGGTCCTCGTAAGGCCGTGAAGCGCCTTGTTCCTCTTTAAGTCGTTCGGACGGGTCACGATGATCTTTCCGTCCTCCTGTTCTATCTTAAGCTCATGTGCGAAATGCCTTGTCAGCTCGCCCTTTGAGCCTTTTACTGTCACTACGTTGCCCTCCGCGATGGTAACGGTCACACCGGCAGGTATCACTACCGGCTGCTTTCCTATTCGTGACATCCTAGTTCCTCCTTCTTAGATTATCGGCTGCTTAGCCGTTTTCAGACGATATTTTACCAAACGAAGCAGAGGACTTCTCCGCCTATGCCCTTCTTGCGGGCTTCCTTATCGGTCATGACACCCTCGTTCGTGGAGACGATGGCGATGCCCAGGCCGCCGAGCACCTTGGGCATATCCTCCTTACCGGCATATACTCTAAGACCGGGCTTAGAGATCCTCCTAAGCCCCGATATTATCCTCTTCGTACCGTCGGGGGTGTACTTAAGCGTTATCCTTATATCTTTGAACTTTCCGTTATCGACAAGGTCATACTTAACGATGTAGCCTTCGTTCACAAGTATGTCCGCGATAGCAAGCTTCATCTTGGATGAGGGTACATCCACTGTCTCATGCTTACGCATATTCGCGTTGCGGATCCTCGTCAGCATATCCGCAATAGGATCACTCATAGTCATAATTGATACACGATATCCTTTCTGTTTTATTAAGTCAAAGCGCGATACGCTTTAAATCACCAGCTTGCTTTCCTTACGCCGGGTATCTCGCCCTTATAAGCCAGCTCACGGAAGCAGATACGGCAGATACCGTACTTCCTCAGATAAGCATGGGGCCTGCCACAGATACGGCATCTGCTGTAGGCGCGGGTCGAGAACTTGGCCGGACGCTGCTGTTTTACCTTCATAGATGTTTTAGCCATCTTTAATCAAGCTCCTTCCTTATCTAGCAAAAGGCATATTGAAGAGCCTAAGCAGCTCTCTTGCCTCTTCGTCCGTCTTGGCGGTAGTAACGAAAATAATGTCCATCCCCCTGGTCTTGTCGATCTTGTCGTACTCGATCTCAGGGAATATGAGCTGCTCCTTCAGTCCTAGCGCGTAGTTGCCTCTCCCGTCGAAGGAGTTGGGATTCGCGCCTCTGAAGTCACGTACACGAGGAAGCGCGAGGTTGATGAGGCGATCCGCGAAATCATACATCTTTTCGCCGCGGAGCGTCACCTTGCAGCCTATGGGCATACCTTCACGGAGCTTGAAGTTCGCGATAGACTTCCTTGCCTTGGTCACAACAGCGTGCTGTCCCGATATGATCTCGAGGTCTCTCGCGGCAGAGTCCAAAACCTTGACATTTTCTTTAGCCTCACCAACGCCCATGTTGATGACTATCTTCTCGAGCTTAGGGATCTCCATGGCGTTCTTATAGCCGAACTTTTTCGTCATGGCGTCCTTGATCTCTGAATTATAGATGTCCTTTAATCTTGCCACAGTTTCTTTCTCCTTTCGCTCATGCTATGACCTTGCCGGTCTTTTTCGCGTAGCGGACCTTCTTGCCGTTCTCTATCCGGAAACCGACCCTGGTGGGTTGGCCGTCGGACAGCAGCATGACGTTGGAAATGTCGATAGGGTTCTCTTTTTTTACGATGCCGCCCTGCGGATCGCCCTGCGTAGGCTTTTGATGCTTGGTCACCATGTTGACTCCCTCGACGATGATCCTGCCGGTCTTGGGGTCTACGCTGAGCACTTTGCCGTCTCTGCCCTTATCCTTGCCCGCGATGACTCTGACCATGTCGTCTTTCTTGATCTTACGCATTTGGGCACCTCCTTACAATACTTCCGGAGCAAGGGAAACGATCCTCATGAAATGATGATCGCGGAGCTCTCTCGCTACCGGCCCGAATATACGCGTACCCCTGGGGGTATTGTCGTCTTTTATGATAACGGCTGCATTCTCATCAAAACGGATGTAGGAGCCGTTCTTGCGGCGGGTCTTATGAACGGTGCGTACTACGACCGCCTTTACCACGTCGCCCTTCTTTACCACGCCACCGGGTGTCGCGTCTTTGACAGAAGCTACTATCACGTCCCCGATATGCGCGTATCTCCTGGTCGAACCGCCCATCACACGGATGCAAAGGAGTTCCTTAGCACCTGTATTGTCGGCGACTTTAAGTCTGGTCTCCTGCTGTACCATATTACTCCTTCCTCCTTATTTAGCCTTTTCGACCACTCTGACGAGTCTCCATCTCTTGGTCTTGGAAAGAGGTCTGGTCTCCATGACCTCTACTCTGTCGCCCTCGTTGCACTCGTTATGCTCGTCATGTGCCTTAAGTTTATAGGTCCTCTTTACTATCTTACCGATCAAAGGATGCTTAACTCTCTCTTCAATAGCAACGGTGATGGTCTTATCCATCTTGTTGCTGATCACCCTGCCGGTACGAGTCTTTCTGAGATTTCTTTCCACGGTCAATGCCCTCCTTTCTGCGATCAGCTTGCTTTCTGCTTCTCAGTGATAACAGTCTGAATACGGGCGATGTTCTTGCGGACCTCATTTATCCTTGCCGTGTTATCCAACTGATTGGTAGCGTTCTGGAATCTGAGATTGAAAAGTTCCTTTTTAGCTGTCACAAGTTCTTCGTTGAGGGCTTTGACATCTTTAGCCTTCAGCTCTTCTAAATACTTCTTACTTTTCACTGTCATCACCGCCTTCTAAGTCTGCTTTGGAAACGATCTTGCATGTAAGCGGTAACTTATGCATAGCAAGACGAAGCGCTTCTCTGGCCGTCTCTTCCGGTACGCCCGCGATCTCGAACAGCACGCGGCCCGGCTTAACGACCGCTACATAAAACTCAACGGCGCCTTTTCCCGAGCCCATACGAACTCCGATAGGCTTCGATGTAACGGGCTTGTCGGGGAATACCTTTATCCATACCTGACCGCCACGCTTGATGTAACGCGTCATAGCGACACGGGCGGCTTCTATCTGATTTGACTTAAGCCAGCAGGACTCGGTAGCGACGAGGCCGAACTCTCCGTACGCGATCTTGTTTCCGCGCTGAGCTCTGCCCTTCATGGAACCACGCTGCTGCTTACGATATTTCGTTCTCTTAGGCATTAACATGATCTTTTCTATCGCTCCCTTCCTTCTTTTTCTCGGGAAGTATCTCTCCCTTATATATCCAGACCTTCACACCGAGCTTCCCATAGGTCGTATCTGCCTCGGCAAATCCATAATCGATGTCGGCGCGGAGCGTCTGAAGAGGTATGGTACCCTCCGAATAGAACTCGGATCTTGCTATATCGGCGCCTCCGAGCCTTCCGGATACGGCCGCCTTTATACCGAGCGCGCCGGCCTTCATGGTCCTCTGCATAGACTGCTTCATGGCACGTCTGAAGGATACACGATTCTCAAGCTGCTGAGCTATGTTCTCGGCTACGAGCTGAGCGTCGCGGTCGGGTCTCTTTATCTCCTTGATGTCCACGAAGAGCTTGTTCTTAGTGTATTTCTGAACTTCCGCCTTAAGCTTATCTATCTCGGCTCCGCCTCTGCCGATGACTACGCCGGGCTTGGCCGTATAGATGATGACTCTGACTCTGTCTGCCGTCCTCTCGATCTCTATCTTGGAGATACCAGCGGGAGCGAGCCTTTTCTTAAGGAATGTCCTTATGTTGTGGTCCTCTATAAGGTTGTCTGCGAAGTCCTTACCCTCCGCGTACCACCTGGAGTCCCAATCTTTGATAATGCCGACTCTGAGTCCGTGCGGATTAACTTTCTGTCCCATACTGTCCTCCTCCGATCACTTCTTCTCATCAAGGATCACTGTGATATGGCTGGTGCGCTTCTCTATACGATAAGCTCTGCCCTGCGCCCTGGGCTGGATCCTCTTCATGGTAGGGCCCTTGTTGGCAAAGCACTCCGCCACATAGAGGTTGTCCCTGTCCATACTGTTATTATATTCCGCGTTTGCCGCCGCAGACTCAAGCAACTTCTTGACTAAGGAAGAAGCGTATCTGGGGTTATAAGTCACGATGCCCAGAGCCGTGTTGAGGTCCTTGCCTCTGATGGCGTCTAAGATGTAGCATGCCTTCTGTACGGACACTCTGGCATATGAAAGCTTAGCGCGTGGCCTTAGGTCCTTAACGGCATTTCTTTCTCTTTTTATCTGTGTCCTATGTCCTTTTGCCATAGTAGAACTTTCCTCCTTTCACGCCAGCTTATCTGGAGCCGGTCCTCTTCTCGTCCTTGCCGTGGCCCCTATAGGTCCTGGTAGCGACGAACTCACCGAGCTTGTGTCCGACCATATCCTCGGTTATATATACGGGGACGTGCTTCCTGCCGTCGTGTACCGCGATGGTATGGCCTACCATCTGAGGGAAGATAGTAGAACGGCGCGACCATGTCTTTATAACGGACTTCTGTCCGGAAGCGTTCATAGCGTCAACTTTTTTGAGAAGCGACTCATCCGCGAACGGTCCTTTTTTTAATGAACGATTTGCCATTATCTTTTATCCTCCTAATTACTTGATAGCCCTGCCATCACGTCTTCTTACGATGAGCTTGTTGGAAGCTTTCCTCCTCTTTCTGGTCTTAAGGCCGAGAGCAGGCTTGCCCCAAGGAGTCGAAGGCCCGGGGCGTCCGATAGGAGCCTTACCTTCACCACCACCGTGAGGGTGATCGTTGGGGTTCATGACGGAACCTCTGACCGTGGGTCTGATACCCATGTGTCTCTTGCGTCCGGCTTTGCCGTAGTTGATAAGGTTATGCTCACCGTTACCTACCACTCCGATCGTAGCACGGCACTCGATGGGCACCATACGCATCTCGCCCGAGGGGAGACGGAGCGTGGCATACTTACCTTCCTTTGCCATGAGCTGCGCGGAGTTTCCCGCAGAGCGTACCATCTGTCCACCCTTTCCGGGGATCATCTCGATGTTGTGTACGTTAGCACCCACGGGGATACTGGAGAGGGGGAGGCAGTTGCCGACCCTTGCCTCGGCATGCTCACCGCTCATGACGGTCATGCCGTCCGTAAGTCCCGCAGGAGCGAGGATGTAGGACTTGGTCCCGTCCTTATAGCATATGAGAGCTATGTTCGCTGATCTATTGGGATCGTACTCGATACCAATGACCTTAGCCTCGATACCGTCCTTTGAGTTCCTCTTGAAATCTACGATCCTGTATTTCTTTCTGTTTCCGCCGCCACGATGCCTTACGGTTATCTTACCTTGGTTATTACGGCCTGACGCCTTTTTCTTACCTGCGAGGAGCGACTTCTCGGGAGTCTTTTTCGTTATCTCGGAAAAATCCGAACCCGTCATATGTCTCCTCGATGGTGTATAGGGATCATATGTCTTTATACCCATGACTTTTTGTTTCTCCTTGATAGTTTAATGTCGCAGTTCCTTCTGCATAGTTCGCGGCTTACAGTCCCTCGAATATCTCGATAGGCTTGGAATCCTTCGTGAGCGTCACGATAGCCTTCTTGGTCTTTGCCGTCCTGCCTACCGTCATGCCGCGTCTTCTGGTCTTGCCGGGCCTGTTCATGGTATTGACGGAAGCCACCTTAGTGCCCGGGAACATCTTTTCCACAGCTGCCTTGATCTGGGTCTTGTTAGCTCCCGGAGCAACGAGGAAGGTGTATTTGTTCTGTGCCATAGCATTTATAGATGCTTCGGACACGAGGGGCTTCTGTATCACATCGTAATAATTCAGCGCTGCCATTACTTATATACCTCCTCAATGTTTGATACGGACTTCTTTGTGACTACGACCGTGGCATACTTCATCACATCGTAGGTGTTCAGTGTGCCGACCTGCGTCGTCTTGACCCCCTGGATGTTCCTGGCCGAAAGGATGACGTTTCGGTCTACGCTGTCCAGTACGAAAAGCGCCTTCTCAAGCTTCAGAGCATCCATCATATTTCGGAAGTTCTTTGTCTTTATATCCGAGAGCGCGAGCTCATTGAGCACGATAAGCTTTCCGGCCTCTACCCTGCTCGTAAGAGCGGACTTTAGCGCCGCGCGCCTCTCCTTCTTATTCATGGACATGGTATAGTCTCTGGGAACGGGCGCGAACACTACACCGCCGCCCTTCCACTGAGGAGCTCTGATGGAGCCTTGTCTCGCGTGTCCCGTGCCTTTCTGTCTCCAGGGCTTCCTGCCGCCACCCGATACCTCGGCTCTCGTCTTAGCTTTCTGAGTGCCCTGACGTCTGTTGGCAAGATGTGTCACTACGGCCTTATGTACGAGATGTTCGTTGACTTCTACCCCGAATATGGAATCATTCAGCTCTATCGTATCGACCTGCTCGCCCTGCATATTATATACAGCTACGTTTGCCATTTAAGTTTCCTCCTTTCCCTGAACCAGATCACTTAGTCACTTTAACTGTCTCTTTGATGGTTATAAGGGACTTCTTGGGTCCGGGAACTGAGCCCTTGACCAACAGCAGACCATTCTCAGCGTCTACTCTCACGATCTCGAGGTTCTGGATGGTCCTCTGTACGCCTCCCATGTGTCCGGGCATGCCCTTTCCTTTGAATACACGTCCGGGCGTGGTGGCCGCGCCGTTAGACCCTTGGTGCCTGTGGAACTTGGAACCGTGCTTCATGGGGCCTCTGTGCTGTCCAAACCTCTTGACAGCGCCCTGGAAGCCTTTACCCTTCGTGATGGCGGTAGCGTCTACATGGTCGCCTACCTCGAATATGTCCGCCTTTATCACGTCCGACACCTTGTAATCGGAAGAGTTTTCAAATCTGAACTCTCTTATATATCTCTTCACCGGAACGCCGGCTTTCTCGAACTGTCCCTTGCGGGGCTTGTTCACAAGTTTCTCCCTGATGTCGCCGAAACCGACCTGTACAGCCTCGTAGCCGTCGTTCTCCACGGTCTTTACCTGCGTAACTACGCAGGGCCCCGCAAGGAGCACGGTCACGGGCACCAGATCGCCGTTCTCGGCAAAGATCTGGGTCATGCCGACCTTGGTAGCAAGTATTGCCTTCTTCATTAAATGTGTGTCCTCCTTCTTTTTAATCTACAGCGGAATATCTCTTCGCCTTATGAGTTCATGCCGGTCCCCAAAATGCTCGGCTTTGGGCCTGTCATCCGTCCTCCTCAGCTTTCGGATATTCATGAAAGACCAGCGCATCGCATATTGCGATGAGAAGTGCTTTCAAATAAATATAGCTTAACATTCTCGGATCATGCCGACCTTTTCGCGACTATATCCTTTATTTATGCCTCTGCATCCTCAGCCTTAGCCGGCTTTTCGTCCCTCTTTTCATTCCTCGCAGGCCTCTGTCCCTGACGGGGCTTACGATCCTTTCCGGACTTGCGGGGAGCCTGCGGCTTCGTGATAAGCTGCTTGCGGGGAGCTCTCTTACCCTTGTCGGCCTCGTTCTTCATCTGAACGTCGATGTATACGCCCGCGGGCATATCCAATCTCTGCAGAGATTCCATGGTCTTGGGACCGGGATCTATCACGTCGATGAGCCTCTTATGCGTCCTCTGCTCGAACTGCTCACGGCTGTCTTTATACTTATGTACAGCTCTCAGTATCGTAACGACCTCCTTCTTCGTGGGAAGGGGCACGGGGCCGCTGACTTCCGAACCTGTCTTACGGCAGCTCTCAACTATCTTAGCCGCGGACTGATCTACGATCTGATGGTCATAGGCCTTGAGTGTGATCCTCATTATCTGTTTTGCCATAAAAAAAGTCGCCTCCTACTCGTACTTTTAATGCAGTACGACAAGTGGTGACTGTACACGCTGTCGGGTGTGTCGCAAGTGTTCACTCGCGTTCCCCTTTTGGAGCTCACCGGACTGTGATCTCTTGTACAGTGACTTGTCGCCAACGATGTCCTGACATTCACTCCCCGTAAAAACCCGTCGCGGCTTATGTTTTCGCCGCGGCGACAACCTTACGGATCACCGCTATCATGTCACAGCCT
>CAZQFD010000003.1:0-18565 GCA_964592535.1 uncultured Lachnospiraceae bacterium
GTTCATGTTATAGAAGCTGTAGAGCAGGAAGTCCATAAGATCAGGCATGACACATTCCGCGCCTTCCCTCTCCAAAAGCTCTACTATATGATTGTTCGCGAGCGGAGAGAACTTGACCAATATCTCACCCACTACACCCACTCTGGGCTTTCTTACATCCCTTCTGGCGAGCCTGTCGAAGTCCCTTACGATACCGCGTATATTTTCGGAGAACTGCCTCATCATAGGAGCTTTCTTCTGAAGATGAGGGAGCAGCCTTTCCTTCCATTTTTCATGCAGCTCGTTCGCGGAACCTTCTACCAGCTCATAGGGCCTCGAGGCATAGAGCACCCTCATGAAGATGTCTCCGTAGACCACGGCCTGCATCGTCTTTATGAGGAGAGGCGGGGTCAGCTTAAAGCCGGGATTCGTCTCCATACCGTTGGCATTCACCGAGATGACCGGCACCTGTCCCATACCGGCCCTCTCTAGCGCGCGGCGTACGAAACCTATATAGTTCGACGCGCGGCAGCCTCCGCCCGTCTGCGACATGAATACGGCCGTCTTATCGAGATCATACTTTCCGGAAAGCAGCGCGTCCATGATCTGTCCTATGACTATGAGCGAAGGGTAACAGGCGTCGTTATTGACATACATAAGGCCCGTGTCTACCGCCGAACGGTTGTCGTTTTGAAGCACCTCGACATGGTAACCGAAGGTATTGAGCGCGGGCTCTAAAAGTTCGAAGTGTATAGGGGACATCTGAGGGCAGAGTATAGTATAGCTGTCCCTCATATCCTCTGTAAAAACGACCCTTTGATAGGAGGCTGGGCGCATATGCCGCTTTACTTTCCTTTGGTCGCGTACTCTGAGGGCCGCGATGAGCGAACGTATACGGATACGTGCCGATCCAAGGTTGTTCACCTCGTCTATCTTGAGCACGGTATATATCTTGTCAGAGCCTGTGAGTATGTCGCTCACCTGGTCCGTCGTCACGGCGTCGAGACCGCAGCCGAAGGAATTCAGCTGAACGAGATCTAGATCGTCGCGCTGTTTTACGAAGGTGGCGGCGCGGTAGAGCCTCGTATGATACATCCACTGATCTGTGACTATGATGGGCCGCTCTACTTCGGCGAGATGGCTCACGGAATCTTCGGTCAATACCGCGAAGCCGTAGCTCGTTATCATATCGGCTATGCCGTGATTTATCTCGGGATCCACATGATAGGGACGTCCGGCGAGCACAATGCCGCGGTGTCCCGTCTCCTCCATCCAAGCGAGCACTTCCTCGCCCTTCTCTTCGGTATCTCTCTTAGCCTTAAGGAGCTCGTTCCAAGCGAGATGAGCCGCGGAACGTATCTCCGCCTCGGTCATGGCGGGGATCTCATTACCGAATACGTCCTTTTTGGGCTTTGCGAATTTCTCAAGGAAGGCTTTTACGAGACCGTCCGTAAGTATCTTTTCATCGGTGAACGCGATGAACGGATCGAACAGATCGACCTCCTCAGAATGTAGAGACTCTACATTATTCTTTATGTTCTCGGCGTAAGAGGTGACGATCGGGCAGTTATAATGGTTGCTCGCGTCGGGAGTCTCGTTCCGTTCATAGGGTATGCAGGGGTAGAAGATGAACTTCACCCCATTCTTTATGAGCCACTCCACATGGCCATGCGAGAGCTTAGCGGGATAACATTCGCTCTCAGAGGGTATGGATTCTATGCCGAGTTCATATATCTGTCTCGTGGAGAGAGGACTGAGCACCGTCTGAAATCCCAATTCTTTAAAAAATACGGCCCAGAAAGGATAGTCCTCATACATATTGAGGACTCTGGGTATACCGACCTTTCCTCTTACGGCAAGGTCGGCGGAAAGAGGCTCATAGTCGAACATCCTTTTTAGCTTATATTCGAAAAGATTGGGCACTTCTTTTAAGGAACGCTCCTTCCCGAGGCCTCTTTCGCAGCGGTTCCCGGAGACGAAATTGCGCCCCGCGCCGAAATTGTTTATCGTGAGCACGCAGTGGTTGTTGCAGCCCTGGCACCTCGTCATGGAGGTCTTGTATCTTAGGCCTATCATGTCGTCGAGCGAGAGCATAGAGCTCTTTATATCTTCGCCGGCTTCCTTCTTGATATTATAGCGCTCCTTCGCTATGAGCGCCGCTCCGAACGCCCCCATGATACCGGCTATGTCCGGCCTTGTGGCAGTGCAGCCCGCTATCTTCTCGAAGGCGCGAAGGACAGCGTCATTATAGAAGGTGCCGCCTTGTGTTACTATATGCGTACCGAGATCTGAGGCTCTCGTTATCTTTATGACCTTATAGAGGGCATTCTTTATGACGGAATACGCGAGGCCCGCTGAGATGTCTGCGACGGTGGCGCCCTCCTTCTGGGCCTGTTTTACATTGGAATTCATAAAGACGGTGCAACGCTGTCCGAGATCCGTGGGATCTTTGGCGTAAAGTGCGGCCTTCGCGAAGTCCTTCACGCTGTAGTTAAGAGAATTGGCGAAGGTCTCTATAAAGGATCCGCAGCCCGAGGAACAGGCCTCGTTCAGCTGTACCGAGTCAACGGCACCGTCCTTTATGCGTATGCATTTCATATCCTGCCCGCCTATGTCCAGTATGCAGTCCACTTCGGGATCGAAGAAGGAGGCCGCGTAATAATGCGCGATCGTCTCAACTTCGCCCTCGTCCAGCATGAAGGCCGCCTTAAGAAGGGCCTCGCCGTAGCCCGTGGAGCAGGACCAAGCTATATGGGCTGTAGGGGGCAACAGCTCATTTATCTCCTTTAGGCTCTTTATCGAGGTTGCAAGAGGTGAGCCATTGTTATTTTCGTAAAATCTATAGAGCAGGGATCCGTCTTCGCCTATCAGAGCTATCTTAGTGGTGGTGGATCCCGCATCGATTCCGAGATAGCAGCTGCCCTCATAGCTCTTAAGATCCGCGGTCTTTACGATAGCGTTCTCATGAGCCTTAAGGAAAAACTCATAGTCCTCTTCAGACTCAAAGAGCGGGTCAAGACGCTTTATCTCGGTGTCCAGCTTGATACCCGTGCGGAGCTGCTCTGTGAGAGCCGATATGCCGACCACGGGAGCCTTTATATGGGCCGCCGCCGTGACGAGAGCCTCTATGTCGAGCGGCAGGTTCATTGCGGCTCCTATGGCCGCGAAAAGGTGCGAATGTTCAGGAGCTATGACCTGATCGTCCGTGAGCTTGAGCGTGCGTATGAAAGCCGCTTTGAGCTCCGAAAGGAAATGAAGCGGCCCCCCGAGGAAGGCCACATTGCCCCTTATGGGCTTCCCGCAGGCAAGTCCCGAGATGGTCTGGTTCACCACGGCCTGAAAGATAGAGGCAGCGAGATCCTCGTGCGTCGCGCCTTCGTTTATGAGGGGCTGAATATCCGATTTCGCGAATACTCCGCAGCGTGCCGCTATGGAATAGATCGCCTTATAGTTTTTAGCGAGCTCGTTGAGTCCTGCGGCGTCCGTCTGAAGGAGCGCGGCCATCTGGTCTATGAAGGAACCCGTGCCGCCCGCGCAGATACCGTTCATACGCTGATCCACACCGCCCGTGAAATAGATTATCTTGGCGTCCTCGCCGCCCAGCTCTATAGCTACGTCGCACAAAGGCGCGTAGTCCTTAAGAGAAGTAGCTACGGCCACGACCTCTTGTATGAAAGGAGAATAGAGGCTCCTAGAGATGGAGAGCCCACCGGATCCCGTGATGGCGGGGCGCAGTGATACCTCGCCCAATCTTTCCTTCGCTTCGTCTAAAAGATCCGCGAGAGTGTTCTGAATATCGGCAAAATGCCTTCTGTAATCCGAAAAAAGCAGAGTATCGTCATCATCCAATATGGCTGCCTTGACAGTCGTTGAGCCGATGTCGATACCCAGTCTGAGTGTCTTATCTTGCATATATATTAAAATCCTTTTTCATTGACCTTGATTTTACTTAGGGTATGGTAACATAAAAGCCGAGTTTAATAAACCGAGAAAGTCTAAAAAAACTATTAAAAGTGCAGGTTTACAAAGCCGTCTCGAAAATGTATACTTAACGCGAGATAGCTTATGTTCAAACGCCAAAAAGGGCATGATGAATGAAAAGAGATGATAATAGATGAACAGATTTTTTCAGAAGATGAAATACAGATTTGGGCGTTACGCCATACCTAACCTGTCGTTGCATGTGACTCTCATATTCGCGATAGGTTATTTCCTGCTCATCTCTCCGGTGGGCTCGTATATCTATGGGAATTGGCTGGCCTTCTTCCCGAGAGAGGTGCTGCGCGGACAGATATGGAGGATAGTCACGGCGATACTCTATCCGCCCATCTCAAGCTCGAACATCCTCTGGACGGCCATATGCCTTTTATTATATTACAATATCGCCTCTCTCGTGGAAAACATGATGGGCAACTTTGAGTTCAATGTCTATTTCTTCGGGAGCATACTCATAGGAGAGCTGGGATCCATAGTAAGCTATATCATCACGGGCGTCAACTACCCGTACATCCCCATGTATACTCACTTCGCTATCATCATGGCCTTCGCCATCATGTATCCGGATGCGAGAGTATTCATCATGTTCATAATACCGCTTAAGGCTAAATGGATAGCCATGATCGAGGCGGTGCTTTACATATATTATTTCTTCACCTATGGGATCATCACGAAGATAAGCATAATCGCGGCTTTTATCCCTGTGATCATATTTTTTGTTTCAGTGAACGGAGGCAGCAGGAACGTCATATCGAACCTGCGCTTTAAGATAGAACAGATGAAAAGGAGAAGAGACCGAGGGAACGATTGAAGATGAAGAAGATCCCCGAGAGGGGGATATGGACGCCGGAGCCCGCGTGAAAACGCGGCTTCGTTTTGATGTTTTGGAGAGGAATATGAGACATACTAAGATAATCTGTACGCTGGGGCCCAATGTCGATGACAAGGCTACGTTCCTTAAGCTTGCCGAAAAGCATATGGATGTGGCGAGATTCAACTTTTCACACGGGGACCACGCGGAGCACAAGGGTAGACTAGAGGTCCTTAAGGAGATAAGGAAGGAGACAGGCAGACCTATAGCGGCCCTCCTCGATACCAAAGGGCCTGAGATAAGGACGGGGCTTTTAAAAGACCATAAAAACATCGAGCTTAGGACGGGAGGGGAGATAGTCGTCAGCATAAACGAGTGCGAAGGCTGTGAGCAGCGTATC
This sequence comes from uncultured Lachnospiraceae bacterium, assembly GCA_964592535.1. Taxonomy (GTDB): domain Bacteria; phylum Bacillota; class Clostridia; order Lachnospirales; family Lachnospiraceae; genus Avilachnospira. The sequence goes on from CAZQFD010000003.1 coordinate 5,187, forward strand.
TGCGTGAACTACGCGGGACTTGCCGAGGACGCGGAGCCGGGTACTCACATACTCATAGACGACGGACTCATAGATCTCGAGGTCATCTCGAAAGAAGGAGACGACTTAAAGTGCAGGATAGTGAACGGCGGCGAGCTGGGAGAGCATAAGGGAGTCAATGTCCCCGGTGTGGACGTGAAGCTCCCGCCCCTCACAGATCAAGATATAGAAGATATAAGATTCGGCATAAGAGAAGGCTTTGACATCATAGCGGCTTCCTTTGTGAGGAACACCGACTGCATAAGGCAGATAAAGCAGCTCCTAAAAGATGAGGGCGCGCCCGACATCTTAGTCATAGCCAAGATAGAGAATCAGGTCGGCGTAGACAACATAGACGAGATCATAAAAGAGGCGGACGGAGTGATGGTCGCAAGAGGCGATATGGGCGTCGAGATAGAACCACAGAAGCTGCCCGGCATACAGAAAGCTATCATCCGTAAGTGCAACATGGCCGACAAGATAGTCATAACCGCCACCCAGATGTTGGACTCCATGATAAGGAATCCCCGTCCCACGAGGGCTGAGGTATCGGACGTGGCTAACGCTGTCTACGACGGTACGGATGCCGTTATGCTCTCGGGCGAGACGTCCATAGGTAAATATCCCATAGAAGCCCTCAACATGATGGCTAAGATCTGCGAGGACACCGAGGTCAATATAGATTACGATTCCTTCCGCCACAGAAAGACTGAGAACGTACACTTTGACAGGGTCTCAAACGCCGTGGCGCACGCCACCATCTCTACGGCCATGCGTCTTGCGGCTACGGGAGTTGTGGCGCCTACACTTAGCGGACATACGGTAAAGCTGCTCTCAAAGTGGAGGCCCGTAATGCCCATCTACGCCATGAGCCCTTCCATGTCTACCGTAAGGAAGATGATGTTAGTCTGGGGAGCTTTACCGATATGGTCGAGAAGGGCCGAATCCACGGACGAGCTGATAGATAACTCCATACATGAGCTTTTGGAGGCGGGACATATCAAGGACAAGGATCTGGTGGTAGTGACGGCGGGAGTGCTGAGCTTCAGGACGGGGGATCACCCCTCTGATACAAACATCATGCGAGTGATAAGAGCGGATGGCACGCTGTGATCTGAGGCCGTGTCCTGAGAAAAGACAGAAAGCTCTGTCCTAAAGATAACGGCATGATGATACGTTTGCAGATCACGCCGGGATGTCGGACTTATGAGGCTTATATGGATGAACTGAAAAATGAAAACAAAGGCCCGTCGGGGAGGCTCTCAAACTCGGAGGCGCCTGTAAGGCTCCTTGAGCATAGGCTCGCCTATGAGGGTAAGATACTTAAGATCTACGACGACTATGTAGAGGTGAACGGCAGGCATACCCACTGGGATCTAGTACACCATAACGGAGCCGCCGCGGTGCTCCCCGTGATGGAGGACGGAAAGCTCCTCATGGTGCGGCAGTACCGCCATGCTCTGGGACGTTATACGCTCGAGATCCCCGCGGGCAAGCTGGACAGCCCCGAGGAGGCGATGATCGACTGCGCTAAAAGAGAGCTTGAGGAGGAGACGGGCTATCGCTCGGAGGATCTTAGCCTGCTTTTAAATATCAATACCACGGTGGCCTTTTGCGATGAATTTATAAGTATATTCCTTGCGAAGGATCTGAAAAAGACCGAACAGCATCTCGATCTTGACGAGGATATAAGTGTCGAGGCGTGGGAGCTTAGAGATCTCCTTAGGCTCATATTCAGCCAAAAGATGACAGACTCAAAGACCGTGGCGGCTGTAACGGCTTACGCCATAATGAAAGCCAAAGAAAGCGACGGGAGGGATACGTTGTGATAAGAGAAAGACTTGAAGATTATGTAGTGACTGTGCCAAATTTTCCGGAAAAGGGCGTGATGTTTAGAGACATCACTACTATCTTAAGCGATCCCGACGGGCTGAGGCTCGCCGTGGATATGCTGTGCGATATGGTGAAGGATCTGGACTTTGACAGCGTGGTGGGGCTGGAGTCGAGGGGCTTCATGTTCGGGGTGCCCATGGCATACAAGCTCCATAAGCCTTTCATACCCGTGAGGAAGAAGGGAAAGCTTCCGAGGGAGACAGTGTCTCAGCAGTACGATCTGGAATACGGCCACGCCGAGATCGAGATGCATAAGGACTCCCTAGACCACGGCAATAGAGTGGTGATCGTGGACGACCTCATCGCCACGGGAGGCACCTGTGAAGCCACCTGTAAGCTCGTAGAAAAGCTCGGTGGAAAGATCGTAAAGATCTGCTTCCTTATGGAGCTTGAGGGCCTTATGGGAAGGGAGAAGCTTAAAGACTACGATGTAGAGTCCGCGATAATCTATCCGGGAAAGTAGGTATCGCGCTAAGGCCTAAGGCTCTTATTATGAGGACGTCATAGTCTGCGTCCATAAATCGACGAGTCATGTCATATAAAAGAGGACAGCATAGACTCCCCGTCAGGTGCGGAGGAGTTTCGCTGTCCTCAAGTTTTTATAAAAAAACTTTTCACGAGAGCGCTATGATGGTAAAATATAGACAAATGAAGCAAAGCGCCTAAAGGAGGTGTGTTTATGAAACTCATTTTCGCGATAATTCGAAACGATAACGAAGAAGACGTATTGGCGGTGCTTAATAAAAATCATTTCAGTGTGACGAAGCTCGCGACGACAGGCGGCTTCTTGAGAAAAGGCAATGTTACGCTCATGATAGGTACTGAGTCCGCTAAAGTAGATGAGTGTATAAAACTTATAAAGGGCGAATGCGGGGAGAACCAGAGGATAACTGTCAATATGCCATATATATCAGGCACGGCCATGGCCAACTATGCCACCATGCCTACGCAGGTAGAAGTGGGCGGGGCCACGATCTTCGTAGTAGATGTAGATAGATTTGAGAAATTTTAAATTTTAAAGAGGAGACAGGAGAAATGGGAAAGGAATTTATGGTGGAGACCAGTGCCAGACATGTTCATGTCACTGAGGAGACGCTTCACAAGCTGTTTGGTGAAGGATATGAGCTCACGGTAAAGAAGATGCTTTCACAGCCCGACCAGTTCGCGTCTAACGAAAGAGTTACGGTAGTAGGCCCTAAGCGGGAGATCGCGAACGTATCTATACTCGGTCCCTGCCGTAAGGCGGATCAGGTCGAGATCTCGGCTACGGACGCCCGCTCCATAGGAGTGATCGCGCCTGTCAGAGAGTCGGGAGATACCGCGGGATCCGGCGCGTGCAAGCTCATCGGGCCTAAAGGTGAGGTAGAGCTTTCCGAGGGCGTGATCGTAGCGAAGAGACATATCCATATGACTCCCGAGGACGCGAAAGAGTTCGGAGTGGAAAACGGACAGATAGTCGAGGTGCTCCTTGACGCGGGCAATGGCAGAAAGACCATCTATGACGATACCGTCATAAGGGTCTCTGATACCTATGCTCTGGCCATGCACATCGATACCGACGAGTCGAACGCGGCTGCCTGTTCCGGAGATATGAAAGGCACGATCGTAGGCTGAAGCCGAGGATCTTTTTAGCTCGGGCTTCGGCCCGAGCTCTATATTTATTTTAAGGAGAGATATGCCCATGAAGATATTGGTTTTAAACTGCGGAAGCTCATCACTCAAATATCAGATAATCGATATGGATACGAAAGAGGTGCTCTGTAAGGGTATCTGCGAGCGTATCGGTATAGACGGTTCTCTGCTCACGCACAAGGTAGAGGGACATGAAAACTTCGTCCTGAAAGAGGATATGCCGGATCACAAGAAAGCCGTCGAGCTGGTGATGCAGGCTATCACCGACAGAGATCACGGAGTCATAAGCTCTGTAGACGAGATCGACGCTATAGGACACAGAGTGCTGCACGGAGGTATCAAGTTCACGAAGTCCATCATCGTCAATGAAGACGTAAAGGCGGCTATCAGAGAGTGCTTCGACCTTGGGCCCTTGCACAACCCCGCCAACCTCATGGGCATCGAGGCCTGCGAGCAGGCTATGCCGGGAAAGCCTAACGTAGCTGTATTTGACACGTCCTTCGGTATGGGTATGCAGCCCAAGGCTTACACCTATGCCGTTCCCAAAGAATATCTCGAGAAATACAGCGTACGCCGCTACGGATTCCACGGTACCTCTCATGATTACGTGTCGCACAGGGCCATCGAGATCTCAGGCGCGGATCCCGAGAAGGCTAAGGTCATCGTATGCCATCTGGGCAACGGCGCGTCTATCTCGGCTTCTATAGGTGGAGTCTGTGTGGATACCTCTATGGGACTCACCCCGCTCGAGGGACTTATCATGGGCACTCGTTCGGGCGATGTGGATCCTGCCGTAGTTCAGTTCATCTGCAACAAAGAGGGGATCACCGTAGACGAGATGCTCGACATCCTCAACAAGAAGTCCGGCGTATACGGCATGAGCGGCGGCATATCTTCGGATTTCAGGGACATCGAGAACGCTGCCGCCGAAGGCAACGAATACGCTAAGACGGCGCTCGAGGCTTTCCGCTACAGAGTAGCCAAATATGTAGGCTCCTATATAGCGGCTATGAACGGGGTAGATGTTATAGCCTTCACCGCGGGAGTAGGAGAGAACGACGCTGTGACTCGTAAAACGGTATGTGAGCAGTATATCGGCTATATGGGCGTAAAGATCGATGATGAGCGCAACAACGTGCGCGGGCAGGAGAGGCTCATATCTGCGGATGATTCTACCGTAAAGGTATATCTCATACCTACGAATGAAGAGCTTAAGATAGCTCTGGATACGCAGGCCCTTATCGAAGGCTGAAGCTGCGCCTTCGCGAGATCCTCGCTTACTTAGGAATATCGCGAGGAGACCGCAAAGTGACTGCTCCACGTGTGCGGCCGTAAAACAGAATGATAAAAAAAACAAAAGCAGTCCGGGCATAAGACTTGGATTGCTTTTAGTTTCATGAAACAAAAAGGATCGCCGATCTTCGGCGATCCTGAATATCCGTATCGATCTGCTTAGTCTTCGACCTTGATGATCTCTCTTTTATTGTAAGAACCGCAGTTCTTGCAAACTCTGTGAGGCATAACGAGCGCTCCGCACTTACTGCACCTTACAAGGTTCGGCGCGCTCATCTTCCAATTAGCTCTTCTGGAGTCACGTCTTGCCTTCGATGATCTGTTCTTAGGACAGATTGACATACCTACACCTCCTTTACCGTCAAATAAACAACTTTCCAAAGTATACAAGCAAATCAGGTCATTGTCAAGATTTATTTAGATTCCAGGCAGCGATATCGGCCGGATGATGTCGGCCGGACTTATATGTCTAGATCCCTTACGATGATGTCGGACCTTCCGGGACCGTTTGAGATATATCTTATGGGCGTTTCTATCTCTTTTTCTACGAATTCGATATAATCGCGGCATTTCTCGGGGAGATCCTCGTAGCGCTTTATGCCTCTTATATCGCAGTTCCAACCGGGGAGCGTTTTAAATATCGGTTTTGCCTGTTCAAGCTTATATGTGACAGGGAAGTCCTTTACCGTTTCCCCGTCGATCTCGTATCCCACGCAGACGGGTATCTCTTTTAGATAACCCAGCACGTCCAATACGGTGAAAGCGGCCTCGGTCGCTCCCTGTATGCGACAGCCGTAGCGCACGGATACCGTGTCGAGCCAGCCTACTCGCCTCGGCCTACCGGTAGTCGCGCCGTATTCGCCTCCGTCGCCTCCGCGCCGTCTCAGCTCCTCGGCCTCGTCTCCGAATATCTCGCTCACGAAAGCACCTGCACCCACAGCGCTCGAGTAGGCTTTTACGACAGCTATGATCTCCTTTATCTCATACGGCGCTACCCCCGCGCCTATGGCTCCATAGCCCGCGAGCGTAGAGGATGAGGTCACCATGGGATATATACCGTGGTCGGTATCCTTGAGCGCGCCGAGCTGACCCTCAAGGAGTATCTCCTTTCCTTCCTTCAGAGCCTTCCAAAGATACGCGGATGTATCTCCGACATAAGGTGCTACCATATCCCGATAAGACCTAAGCTCATCTAAAAGCTTCTTTTCAGAAAGGAGAGGTTTATGGTAGAGGTGCTCAAGGAGGACGTTCTTAAGCTCACAGATACGGGCTGTTTTTTCCCTTAGCACGGACTCATCGAAAAGCTCGCTCACCTGTATGCCTATCTTAGCGTACTTATCCGAATAAAAGGGGGCTATGCCTGAACGGGTCGATCCGAAGGACTTCCCCGCGAGCCTTTCTTCCTCGTAGGTATCGAGGTCGATATGATAGGGCATAAGGATCTGTGCTCTGTCGGAGACCAGTATATTCGGTGTAGGCACCCCTCTTTGTATGAGCGAATCTATCTCTTTTATGAGATAGGGGATATTGAGCGCGACTCCGTTTCCTATGATATTGGTTATATGACTAAAAAATACTCCGGAGGGAAGGAGATGGAGCGCGAATTTGCCGTAGTTGTTGACTATGGTATGCCCCGCGTTGCTGCCTCCCTGAAAGCGGACTACTATGTCCGAGCTCTCGGCGAGCATATCAGTTATCTTTCCCTTGCCTTCGTCTCCGAAGCTTGCGCCTACGATAGCCTTTATCATATCGTTATCTCCTTATATATTTATATCTGCCCGAGCTCCCAAAAGCGATCCATTTTCTTTTAGGATGGGATATACGATCTCATTTAAAAATTCCTCCGTCTGCTCGGGGGCGCGTCCTACGAACCTGGAGGGCTCGCAGCAGCTCTCAAGCTCCGAAAGATCGAGGCCGAAGCTCTCGTCATCAGCTATCAACGCAAACAGCTCATTGTCCTTGCCTTCCTCTTTTACGCGTCGTCCGGCCTCCATAGAGAGCTGCCTTATGCGCTCGTGAAGCTCCTGTCTGTCGCCGCCTCGCTTTACGGCGTCCATCATGATATTTTCGGTGGCCATGAAAGGAAGCTCCGCCGCAAGGTGCTTCTCTATGACCTTCGGATAGACCCTAAGGCCGCAGGAGACATTGAGATATAATCTCAATATGCCGTCCGCGGTCAGGAAGCCCTCAGCGATGGAGAGACGGCGGTTCGACGAATCGTCGAGCGTCCGTTCGAGCCATTGTGTGGAGCCGACTACGAGAGGATCCACTATATTGCCTATGAGGCGGTCGCACAGTCCTGCCATACGCTCGCAGCGCATGGGGTTTCGCTTATATGCCATAGCGGATGAGCCTATCTGCTTATCCTCGAAGGGCTCCTCTATCTCCTTTAGGTGCTGGAGCAGCCTTATGTCATTGGAAAATTTATGAGCGGATTGAGCTATGCCTGAGAGCACTGAGAGCGCCCGCGTATCCACTTTTCTTGAATAAGTCTGCCCAGAAACGGGATAGCAGCCCGGAAAGCCCATCTTTTTCGCGATGAGCTCATCGAGCCTTCGGCATTTTTCATGATCTCCAGAAAAGAGCGCAAGGAAGCTCGCCTGCGTGCCCGTGGTGCCCTTTGAGCCGAGCAGTCTAAGCCCGTCCTTTACGTAGCAAAGGTCGGCGAGGTCCATGAGGAGATCCTGGATCCAGAGCGTAGCGCGTTTTCCCACGGTAGTGGGCTGAGCCGGCTGAAAATGCGTATACGAAAGCGTCGGCAGATCTTTATATTTTGCGGCAAGATCTGAAAGATCCGAGATCACGCCGAGGAGCTCCCTTTCTATAAGGGAGAGCGCTTCTCTCATTATGATGAGGTCTGTATTGTCCCCGACATAACAGGAGGTCGCGCCGAGGTGGATGATCGGCTTGGCCTTTGGGCATTGAAGCCCATAGGCATAGACATGGCTCATCACGTCATGGCGCACTTCTCGTTCGCGCCTTTCGGCGTCCGCGTAGTTTATATCATCCTGATGTGCCTTAAGCTCTGCTATCTGTTCTTCGGATATATCGAGCCCCAGCTCCCTTTCCGCCTCCGCGAGAGCGACCCACAGCCTCCTCCATGTGCGAAACTTATGTTCATCAGAGAAAAGATACTGCATCTCTTCTCCCGCGTAGCGGCCGGAAAGAGGACTGATATAGCTTTTACGATCTTTCATTAGAGCCTCCCGTACTCCGAAAATCAAAAACGCCCCGAAGGTATATACCTATCTCGGGGTGTGATAAGAGCGGGGAGCTTTGCATATATAAAAGAAGCTCCCTTTAGGTCCGGCCATATGAGGATATGGCTTGCCCTTTGTATGCAGATAGGCGACAGTAAGGTCTGTCCTTTAACTCTAAGGCCAAGCTCCAAAACCGTGTCCTCCCGACTCCTTCTTTCGCAAAAACATTTTAAGTATATCGGACTTTCATAAAAAATTCAATAAGAACAGGTAAGTTGTAAGAGAAAATTCCTTGACGCTCTTTTTTTATAAGTGTAGAATGATTTCCGTATGACCGAATGAGGTACAGATGTTAAGGAAATAAGGAAGGAAGATAAGATGGAGACAGGATTCGGAACCTTTTCCAAGCCGCTAGAAAGGCCCTATAAGACATATTCCATGGACCTTTGCGGCAAGAAGCTGTCGGTGGACATCGACAGAGTGAGTGCACAGGCGAACGGCGCGGTATTAGTACATTACGGAGATACGACCGTGCTCTCTACTGCTACGGCTTCAAAGGAGCCGAGAGAGGGCATAGACTTTTTCCCGCTCAGCGTGGAGTATGAGGAGAAGATGTATGCCGCCGGCAAGATCCCCGGCGGTTTTAACAAACGGGAAGGCAAGGCGTCCGAACATGCCGTCCTTACGGCAAGAGTCATCGATAGGCCCATGAGACCGCTCTTCCCGAAAGATTATCGTAACGATGTCACCTTAGACGATCTGGTGCTCTCGGTAGACCCCGAGTGCCCGCCCGAGATACCGGCGATGCTCGGTTCATCGCTCGCTACGGCTATATCAGACATACCCTTTGACGGACCTTGCGCCGCTACGAACGTGGGCATAGTGAACGGAGAGTTCGTATTCAACCCTTCCGCACCTCAAAAGCTCGTTTCCACACTGAACCTGACCGTGGCATCTACAAGAGAGAAGGTCATTATGATAGAGGCCGGTGCGGACGAGGTATCAGATGAAGTGATGATCGATGCCATCTATAAAGCGCATGAGATAAATCAGCAGATCATCGCGTGGATGGACGACATCGTAAGAGAAGTCGGCAAGGAAAAGCACAGCTATAGATCCTTCGCGGTGCCGGGGGAGCTCATGGAGGCTGTTATGGACGAGGTGCCCGCGCCCGAGATGGAAGAAGCCGTATTCTGCGATGATAAGCAGCAAAGAGATAAAAATATCGATGCTATCACGGACAGACTCAAGGAGAGATTCGCGGATAATGAGGAATGGCTCTCGAAGCTTTCGGAGGCCGTATATCAGTACTAGAAAAAGACTGTCCGCAAGATGATCTTAAAAGATAGAAAGAGGCCTGACGGACGCGAGATCTCAGAGATAAGGCCTCTCGCGGCGGAGATAGACGTAGTGCCCAGAGTGCACGGGTCGGGTATGTTCACGAGAGGGCAGACCCAGATCCTAACCATCTGTACCTTAGCGCCGTTGTCCGATGTGCAGAGAGTGGACGGGTTAGACGAGACCATCACCCAGAAGAGATATATGCACCACTATAACTTCCCCTCTTATTCGGTAGGAGAGACGAGGCCCTCAAGAGGACCGGGAAGGAGAGAGATAGGTCACGGAGCGCTTGCCGAAAAGGCGCTTTTGCCGGTGCTTCCCACGGAGGAAGAATTCCCCTACGCCATAAGGACGGTCTCCGAGACGCTTGAGTCGAATGGATCCACATCTCAGGCTTCCGTATGCGCCTCATCGCTCTCCCTTATGGCCGCGGGCGTTCCCATAAAGGCGGCTGTGGCAGGCATAAGCTGCGGGCTCGTGACAGGCGATACGGACGACGACTATATAGTGCTCACGGACATCCAGGGTCTTGAGGATTTCTTTGGGGATATGGATTTCAAGGTGGCCGGTACCAGAAAGGGTATCACCGCTATTCAGATGGATATAAAGATCCACGGGCTCACAAGGCCCATAGTCGAGGAGGCCATAAAGAGGACGCATGAGGCAAGAATCTACATCATGGACAATATCATGGATCCCGCCATCAGTGAGCCTCGTAAGGAGCTCTCCAAGTACGCGCCCAAGATCAGCATGATAAATATCGACCCCGCTAAGATAGGCGATGTAGTCGGCAAGCAGGGCAAGACCATCAACAGGATAATAGATGAGACAGGTGTGAGCATAGACATCGACGATGACGGCAGAGTATCAGTTTGCGGCACCGATCAGGATATGATCGACAAGGCTATCGAGATCATCGAGAGCATAGTCACCGATATAGAGGTAGGCATGATCCTGTCCGGAAAGGTGGTCAATATCCTGAGTTTCGGAGCGCAGGTAGAGCTCACACCCAACAAGAAGGGCCTTATCCACATCTCTAAGCTGGCGGATCGCAGAGTCGGCAAGGTAGAGGATGTCGTAAAGCTGGATGATGAGGTGACGGTAAAGGTCATCAAGGTGGATCAGAGAGACGGCAAGATAGACCTTTCCATGAGACCTTCGGACATCAACAGCAGCAGGATCTATACCGATCGTGATGACCGCCGCGACGGAGAGCGCAGAGATCGCAGGAGGCCCGGACGCTCAAGAGAGCGCTGATATAAAAGGATAGAGCTTTAAATGAAAAAAAATGTTAAAAGACGGTTCATCACCATAACTTTTATCTTGGCCATGGGAGTCTTACCCATGGCTAATGCGTATATAAACACCTATGCCTCGGTGGGCTATGTTGCTTCCGGCCCCGGAGTGGCTCTCAGTAATAAAGAAGATACGAAGGAGAGCTCCGAATATACAGCGGACTCGGGCGTGAGCCTGGATGCCGATGCTTATGCCGAGACGGGCGGAGTGGCGCAGGGAGGCCTCGTCATAGACCAGACCGTCCCGGAAGGGTATACCTCAGTCGGAGAGATAGAGACGATCTTTGAGGATGCGATAGTGGCCACCGAGGATATGTATACCTATGACATCATGGTGAGCGATATAAACGAGCTGAAACAAAGATACGGTTCAAGACTGAAGGTCGGAACCATAGGTACTTCCGCCGACGGACGCTCTCTGTATGAGCTGATCGTCGGGAATGAAGATGCCGCGACGCACATACTCATCACTGCGTCCATGCACGGAAGAGAATATATCACGAGCAACCTCTGCATGAAGCAGCTGGAGTATCTGCTCTACACCTATGACATCGCTTCCTTTGACGGAGAGACCATGGCGACTTGGATGGATCGCGTATGCATGCATTTCGTGCCCATGGTAGATCCTGACGGCGTGAGCATAAGTCAGTTCGGCCTTGACGGCCTTAGTAGTTCATCACTCAAGGCCATAGTGGAGCAGGCCTATCAGGATGATACGGAAGCGGGCTATACGAGTCTGGACTTCGAGACCTATCTTACGCGCTGGAAGGCGAACGCGAGAGGCGTAAACCTCAATCAGAACTTTGACGCCCTGTTTGAGCTTGCCACCGGCACGGCTACTTCGCCGTCCTCAGACAGTTATAAAGGCCCTTACCCCGAATCTGAGCCGGAGAGCAAAGCGCTCGCTGACCTCTACCGCAGCAGGACGTGGAGGGCTGTGCTCAATTATCACGCTCAGGGGCAGGTGCTCTACTGGGATATAGAAAACAACAAAATGCGTGAGCACAGCCGGGACCTTTCGAATCAGATCTCGCTCCTTACGGGCTATACGAAGGCCGTCGCTGGAGGCGGAGGCGGTTTTAAGGAGTTTGTACAGCTGAATGAAGATCCCGCCGCTTGCGTCACGATCGAAGTCGGACTCGGAGTCTGTCCGCTGCCCTCATCGCAGCTTGAGGAGATCTGGACGCAGAATCGACTCGTGCCGCATTATACTATGAAATGGGCCTATGACAAATTTGAAGGCTGAATAAAAAACTTGGTGAGATACCGGGAAAGGGGAGATATATGAAGATCCGTACAAGGTATGCGCCCAGCCCGACAGGCCGTATGCATGTCGGCAATCTGAGGACGGCGCTCTATGCTTATCTGATAGCCAAGCATGAGGGAGGAGACTTTATACTTCGCATAGAGGATACGGATAAAGGACGCGAGCAGGAGGGTGCGGTAGACATCATCTACAGGACCCTGAGAGATACCGGACTGGTGCATGATGAAGGCCCCGACATCGGAGGCCCTGTGGGTCCGTATGTACAGTCAGAAAGACAGGCAAAAGGCATATATCTCGAATACGCGAAGAAGCTCGTGGAAAAAGGCGAAGCATATTATTGTTTCTGCACGCAGGAAAGGCTCAAGTCCCTCACGAAAGTTGTCGAAGGCGAGGAGATAACTCACTATGATAAGCATTGCCTGTCCCTCAGTAAGGAAGAAGTCGAGCGTTATCTGGCGGAGGGAAGGCCCTATGTCATAAGGCAGAACAATCCCTACGAAGGCGTTACGACCTTTCATGATGAACTGTACGGGGACGTCAGCGTAAACAATTCAGAGCTTGACGACATGATATTGATAAAGTCGGATGGCTTCCCCACTTATAATTTTGCCAATGTAGTAGACGATCACCTGATGGGGATCACGCATGTGGTGAGAGGCAACGAGTATCTCTCATCCGCACCTAAGTATAATAGACTCTATGAGGCCTTCGGTTGGGAGGTGCCGATATATGTACATTGTCCGCTCATAACGGATGAGGGTCATAAGAAGCTCTCAAAGCGAAGCGGACACTCCTCCTTTGAAGATCTGATAGATCAAGGCTATATCCCGGAAGCGGTGGTGAACTTCGTGGCGTTACTGGGATGGTCGCCTGAGAATGAAAACGAGATATTCTCGCTTTCGGAGCTTGTGAAAGAATTTGACTACAGGAGGATAAGTAAGTCTCCCGCGGTCTTTGACATGGTGAAGCTCTCTTGGATGAATGGCGAATATATAAAGGCCATGGACTTTGAACGCTTTTATGAGCTTGCGGAGCCTTATCTTAAAAAGGTGATAAAAGGATCCCTCGACCTTAGGAAGATAGCCGCCATGGTAAAGACCCGCATAGAGGTGCTGCCCGATATAGAGGGGCATATAGATTTCTTCGAGGCTGTCCCTGAATATGACACTTCGCTCTATGTCAATAAGAAGGCTAAGACCGATGAGGCAAAGTCCCTTGAACTCTTAAAAGAACTGAGGCCTATCATAGCCGAGGCTTCCGATTTTTCAAATGACGGCTTATACGCGGCGTTGAAGGCATATATAGACGAGCATGGTCATAAGACAGCCTATGTCATGTGGCCGCTCCGTATCGCGCTCTCGGGTAGGATGACGACCCCTGCGGGGGCGACGGAGATACTCGAGGTGCTGGGTAAGGAAGTATCGCTCAGTCGTATCGACG
>CAZQFD010000004.1:0-14616 GCA_964592535.1 uncultured Lachnospiraceae bacterium
TCTTCCGCCTCCTCAGTCTCTTCCTCACTTTCCGCTTCTTCGTCCTCGTCGGTATCCGTCTCTACGCCCTCCAGAGTCGAAGTAATGGTCACCATACGGGCATTCCCGACCATATCCTCAAAGTGCAGTTCTATCGTGTCACTGTACATGGGGATGGTGACCGTGCCGGTATTCGTATCTATATACGTAGGCCTGACTTCCTTATCTTCATCATATATGCCGTAGATAGAGTCGAAATCCACTCCGGATTGGCTGTCCTCTATGATGAAAGTGAGGTTCCCGAGAGTCACCTTGCAGTTCTCCTCATCTATAGAAGGCGGCGTATCATCCAGCACGCTGACGCTGACATAATTCGTGGTCTGCATACCGTTTAGCGCCTTCACTGTGACATAAAACATACCGTTATCGGTCACATCGCAGACATAGCTCCTTCGTCCCGTCTCGGTATATTCCATCTCCTGAGACTCCATACGCACGCTCATCTCGCTTATGGGGAGAAGGCATTTCACCTCAAATTCCACCTGCGTAGATTGGTAGTCATTAGTATCGAGGACGTTCATGCTCACAGTGGGCGTAGCCGTGACTATTATGAATATGAGCCCGTTTATGACCAGATAAGGCAGGATATAAAATAACAATATCCTCTTTAGCTTCTGCGGGATCCTACCGCTTTTCACTCGGACTCCGTTCGCGTCGTAAAGTATGCGCTTTCCGCTCACGGTATCTCCACGTCTTTGTTGGGAGCCGCTTCGGTCGATCTTTCGTGCTCTCCTGTCACGGTCCCGCGGATCCTTCGTATCTCTGTCCGTATCGTCCTTCGCACTCTGATAACCCGCCTCCGAGAGCAAGGATACCCTGCCCTTATGCCCGTTTTCGGAGGAGGTATCCGTCTTTGGCGCGTCAAGACTCCCTAAAAGCGAGACGCGGCCGTTCGTATGTTTATTATCGGATGATAAACTCATTTAGTTTCTGCCTTTGCTTAGTAATACTCAACTCAGTTAGTTTAGCAAAAAAAAACTGAAGTATCAATAATTCCGCATCATTTTAAAGGCCTCGCGCGCCCCTGAGCCGTTATGAAGCAGAGCTTTCGCTATATGGTTTATTCGTAGTCCGATATATTCCCTGCAAATACCAATATCTTTGCTGCCTTGTTCGCGTCACCGTCCTCGGCAGGTACTATGACGATCCGAGAGCCCTCTGATATGTCTGAGAGAGTCACGATGTTTTTCGTAGAATGAGGGATCACCTCTGTAGTGTCGTCCGCCGTCCATTCGGTCCCATCCTGATCTTTGATAACAGTCACGCCATCCTCGGTAGATACAGCCTTCACCACGACGTACTGCGGAGCCGCACTGTCAGCAGGCACGTTCGCGATGATGACCTGCGCCGAGATCTGAGGCGGTAGGCTCATCGTCATGGCCTGAGAGGTCCATACATATGCCGCCATAGAGGTGTCGATGTCCTCCACGCTTATAGACATGAGCGTAGAAGCGTCCAATATCTCCGTAGATGTACCTATGTTAAGGACGATCTCACTCACGGCGTCCTTCGTATCGCCGCTCTCATCTACATAATATTCGTTTGAGTTAAAGTAGAGGCGCGACCCGTCTCCGTCCCGCTCAACAAAATAACCCCATTTCCTGACGGGGTCTGCCTCTATATAGATGTCTCCGTCGGTCTCACCCTCTTCGCCCGAAGCCGGGTAGCGTTCCACCGTGACCACCCCAGTCTCGGCATATGTCTCCGTCGCCGCTTCTTCCGACTCTATGACCACGATCTCCTCAGAGGTCTCCTCATCTCCTATCGCTTCTGTCAGCGCGTTCTGACAAGCCGCGAACATACCTGCCGCCGATAATACCGTCAACATGATGATGATATTTTTTTTCATAGTTCACTCTCCTCTTTGTTTCAGTCTTATCTTGGATAAACGCTAAAGGCCGTCGTCTTCGGCTTTATCTTTAAGCCCTTTTCGTTTACGCCATATATACGGAGATCGTCATCAGGACCTTTCTGAACTTTTTCTTAAATATCATATCGCACGGCATCTTTTCTGATCTGTTAGGTTATCTTGGGACGGTTGTTCGCTGCCTTTCCCTTCGTGGCAGGAGTGCCTCTAGAGCTCCTTCGCTTCGGGCCCGCGTTCCCAGTCTTTTCGTTTGCGGCGGCTTTTCCTTTCGCGTTCCCCACGGTCTTTTTCGTGCCACCCTTCGCGGGCTTTGTTTTTTCCGCCTTCTTTTTCTCCGGTATACAGGTGAATACCAGTACCGAGAGCGGCGGAATATTTATCTTTATAGAATCTTCCCTATTGTCCCAAAGAACGGGCCTTGAATGTACCGCCCTCGGATTTCCGAAGCCATCCCCGCCGTACTTCGTATCATTAGTATTCAATATCTCTTTATAGCTTCCCTCAAACGGCACACCTACTCTGAAGCCCGGATGTTCCATGGTATCGAAGTTCGCTACCACAAGGAGAGTCTCTTCGGGCTTTTCGCTCTTTCTCAAAAACATCGCAAGCGACAGCTCATTGTAAGAGCAGTTTATCCACTCGAAACCTTCCGGCTCATAGTCCAGCTTCCAAAGAGCGGGGTGCGACCTGTAGAGCGTGTTCAGATCTCGCATGAAAGTCTGCATATTTTTGTGGAGAGGATATTCGAGCAGATCCCATTCGAGGGACATACACTCCTGCCACTCGTCGTTTTGGGCAAAGTCCTGTCCCATGAAGAGCAGCTTCTTATCCGGGTGCGTCATAAAATAGCCGTAGGCCATGCGCAGATGTCTTGCCTTCACATCAAAGTCCGCGGACGGCATTTTCGAGAACATCGAGCCTTTTAAATGCACGACTTCATCATGCGAGAAGGTCAATATGAAGTTCTCGCTGTAGTTATAAAACATGGAGAAGGTCAATGCGCCGTAATCGTCCTTCCTGAAATACGGGTCTGTCTGCATATAGTGCAGGAAATCGTTCATAAAGCCCATATTCCACTTGAGGTCAAAACCCAATCCCCCATCCTCGGGAGCACCCGTGATCATGGGCCAAGCCGTGGATTCCTCCGCGATCATCAGTACGCCGGGGTTTCGTTTATGCATGGCGGAGTTTAAGTGCTTTAGAAATTCTATCGCCTCAAGGTTTTCATTGCCGCCATAGATATTGGCCACCCACTCCCCTTCGTTCCTGCCGTAATCCAGATAGAGCATGGAAGCCACAGCGTCAATGCGGATCCCGTCGGCATGGTACTTTTCCACCCAGAATATGGCGTTTGAGATGAGGAAATTGGCCACCTGAGGTTTGGCATAATTGAAGATGAGCGTACCCCAATGCGGATGAGCGCCCTTTCGCGGGTCGGAATGTTCATATACATGAGTACCGTCAAATTTGGCGAGCGCGAAGGCATCCCTAGGGAAATGGGCGGGCACCCAATCGAGTATGACGCCTATGCCCTGCTCGTGCATATAGTCCATGAAATACATGAAGTCATCCGGAGTACCGTAGCGGCTCGTAGGCGCGAAATACCCTGTCACCTGGTATCCCCACGATCCGTCGAAGGGGTGCTCCATGATCGGCAAGAGCTCTATATGGGTATAGCCCATGTCTTTGACATAAGCGGCAAGCTCATGAGCAAGCTCCCGATAATTATAGAACTGTGAGCCGTTTACAGCATTGCCTTCATCGTCTATAGCTATGGGCTTTTGTTTCCAAGAGCCAAGATGTACTTCGTAGATATTCATAGGAAGGCTCTTAAAATCTTTGTCGGCGCGTTCCGAGAGCCAATTTTCGTCGCTCCATTTAAAATGATCTATATCCCAAACGACGGAAGCATTATCCGGGCGAAGCTCCGAATAAAAGCCCTGCGGATCCGCCTTAAGTATGGGCTGTCCGGCCTTCGTCTTTATCTCGTATTTGTAGAGGTCGCCGGGCTTTACTCCCGGGACGAAAAGCTCGAATACTCCCGAGAAACGGTCTCGCTGCATTTGATAGAGGCGCCCGTCCCAGAGATTGAAATCGCCTACCACGCTGACCCTCTCGGCCTCGGGCGCGAACACGGCAAAGTTCACTCCGTCCACTCCCTCCATATTCATAGGGTGTGCGCCCAATTTCTCATAGAGGTCATAGCCTATCCCCTCGGTGAGTCGTTTATGATCGCCCTCGGTGAATATGCTCCTAAACTTAGGAGCATAGGGATCCTCTATAGTAGCTTTGTAGCCGTTGTCATAGGTCACAGCAAGTCTATAGTCGAAGTCTTCCTCCGGCACCCAGAGCGCAAAAAAGCCTTCGTCATCGCAGGCTTCCATCGCCACGGGCTTTTTTCCGTCGTCTTTTACGAGCAATATATCCACGGCGTGAGGGATATAGGCCTGTACCAAGGTACCGCCGTCGTCTGCACGATGCGCGCCGAGTATCCTCTTAGGTTCGGAAGATTCCGAATACTCTATCTCCTCGACGTCCGCCCAGTTTATCATGTCATATAATTTGTCATCCATACTGTATATCCCCCATCATTTTCCTATCAATATAACGATGCTCCTCGGGTTCACGGAGATCTCGTCTTGTTTATCAAGCTTGTATAGTTTAGTCTCATCCACTTCCGACGCGGGATCCGAGGTATCCGTGAGCAGGTACCAGCGCTTCTTCGCGGGGAGCTTCGGCAGATACGATATATGGCTCTCCCAATGCATATTCATGCCAATGTAGAAACAGTCGTCGCTCGTCTCGTCCGTCCTCTCGGCGTAGTCGCCGTTCAGGCAGATACCCAGCTGCCTTCGATACGGCTCATAGTCTACTCTCCACGCGCCACTCCCGTGGAAAGAGATATCCGGAAGCCCCGTCATCCTGCGATCCGAGCCTGTGAGGCTCTTTTTCGGGCGCAATATCGGGTGTTCTTTTCTAAGCTTTATAAGACCCCTTAAAAATTCATATATATCTCTGTTTTTATCCAGGTCCGCCCAGTTTATCCACTCGATACGAGAGTCCATACACCAAGAGTTATTGTTGCCTTTTTTGCTGTGGCACATCTCATCGCCGGAATTTATGAGCGGCGTGCCTCCAGAGAGTATGGTGAGTGTGAGAGCGTTTTTGTAAAGCCGTCTTCTCAGCTCGTTCACCCGTTTCTTTCTGGAGGGGCCTTCCTCACCGCAGTTCCAGCTGTAGTTCAGGTCTGTACCGTCCGTTCCGTGCTCCTCGTTTTGCTCGTTATGTTTGCGGTCGTAGGAGAATACGTCCATGAGCGTAAAGCCTGAGACATTGGCCGCATAATCTATCCTCGCGATCCGGCCTTCGGGGCGTTTAAAAAGCTCTATCACATCCCCTATCATGCCTTCGTCTCCCTTTATGAAACGACGAAGCTTGTTTTGATAGTCGTCATTATATACGGCTCCGAAGCAGTCGCACGCTTCCGTTTTCCTTCGCAGCCCTAGGGCGTCCGCTGCGCCGTCCCGCCTTAAGTCCGTCTCCCTTATATCGTCCGCAAGCAGCTTCATGCCCTTAAGATACGGGTCGCAGAGCAATAGTCTTACGGGCGCACGGCCCACGATATGTACGCCGTCTACGCCGTAGCGGAGCCTCCAGGAGCGCATTACGGCGAGCACATAGTCCTCCGCTTCCTCTCCCGAAAGATATATGCTCACGATCAACTCCATGCCTTCCTTGTGGATAGCGTTTATGAGCCGCAAAAAACCTTCTTCTCCGCCAAAAGCAGCCTTGGGGGCGAGGCGGCAGGCCTCATCCGTAAATCCCCAATAATTTATCTTTTTCTTCTTTTCACGGCTCTTTACACCCTCATCATATTCATACGGCGGCATGAGTTCTATCGTAGTGATCCCAAGGTCTTTTAAGTAAGGGAGCTTCGCTCTTACTCCGTCAAAGGTGCCTCGCTGCTCCTCCGCGACTTTCGAGGATCTGTCCTTCGTAAAGCCTCTTACATGAAGGCGGTAAATGACGGTCTCTTCATAGGGGATGGGGCTTCGCGTCTTGAAGGATAGCAGCGGGCTTTTTTCTATCACCGCTCTGGGGACCTTGTCTAGCGCAGCTCCGAACTCATCCCGTCCTTCATAGCTTAAGCCATAGGGCTCCGCCCGTTCCTCTCCGTCCGCGATATAGGTATATGAGCAGCTGCCGTCAAGCGGGATTCCGGTAAGCGCCACCCTCCTTACCGCTCCCAAGCGATATTCATCGGGAAACGCCGCTTCAAATACCTTTCTTCCGCCTCGATATACGCTGATCTCAAGCTCTTTACAGTCAAAGGCCGCGCAGAATACTAAAGCCTCTTTTTCCGCCGTGTATCCGAAAGGGTAAAACTTTTCTATAGTCTCGTCTGATATTTTTATACCCATACGCCACCTCGTTTATCTAATAATACCATACCCGAGATGGTTTTTACATGAAAACGCTGTTGATTTTTACAAAAAGGGGCTTTCGAATGGTAGTTACACATAAAACAATATCAACGACTAACTGAAGCAGGGCAGCCATTGCCGCTATAGTGGGCCCGGATGACCGCGCGACAAGGAAGACTCTTTAAGTTAAACCGTGGGGGCAGCGTCCCAGTTTACGGAGGACGAATTTCTCGAGCTCCATGATAGGGATCACGAGTATCGCGAGCAGGAGCGCGATGCCGTATTCAAAGAGCGAGATATGCGTAAAATCAAAGGCGTCCGCGAGGAACGGCACATAGATCACCATCGTGGTAGCTATAAAAGCCGCAAGCATTGAAAGATAAATGGCACGATTCTTAGTCTTTAAGCTGAATATAGAGTGTCGCCGCGAGCGCATATTCAAGCTGTGGAAGAGCTCTACCATCGAAAGCGTGAGGAAAGCCATCGTCGTACCGTCCTGCGAATCCGCGAACTGCCACATCCCTGTCTCGATATAGTCTCCTATCATGAAGGATATGAGCGTCAGCCCCGCGATGACCGCTCCCTGGAAAAATATGTCTATGCTCATACCGCCTGCAAATATGCCTTCCTTCGGGTCTCTGGGCTTATGCTTCATCACATCCGCCTCAGCGGATTCCATCCCGAGTGCGATGGCGGGGAAACTGTCTGTGATGAGATTTATCCAAAGCAGGTGCACCGGCTCCAGTATCGTGAATCCCAGCAGTGTCGCCGCGAAGATCGAGATGACCTCGGCAAGGTTCGCCGAAAGCAAGAATTGTATGGATCTCCGGATATTATCATATATCCTGCGGCCTTCCTCTATAGCGGAGACTATAGTAGCAAAGTTGTCGTCTGAGAGCACCATGTCGGCAACGCTCTTTGTGACATCTGTGCCTGTGATACCCATGCCAATACCTATGTCAGCGTTCTTTATGGAGGGAGCGTCATTCACTCCGTCCCCCGTCATTGCGGTGACCATGCCCTTCTTCTGCCACATCTTCACTATACGTACCTTGTGTTCGGGCTGTACTCTGGCATATACCGTGATGTCTTCTATCTCCTTTTCAAACTCCTCATCCGAGAGCTCGTCCAGCTCAGCGCCTGTGACGGCGCGCTTTCCATCCTCCAGTATGCCGAGCTCCTTCGCTATGGCTACTGCGGTATCCTTATGGTCTCCCGTTATCATGACCGTCCTGATACCCGCTCCGTGACATTCCTCTATGGCGGGCTTCACCTCAGGCCTTATGGGATCCACCATCCCCGAAAGTCCTACGAAGCAGAGCCCCTTTTCTATAGACTCGGGCTCGATAGACTCGGGGACGTCCTTAAGGCTCTTTTTCGCGAGCGCGAGCACCCTAAACGCCTTATCCGCCATGGCCTTATTTTGTTCGAGCACATACGCGCGAAGTTCCTCGGTAAGCGGCTCCTCGCCCTTCTCTGTCAATATGCTCTCGCAACACTTTAAGATCTCGTCCGGGGCGCCTTTAGTGTACTGCGTGAGAGCGTCATTTCGGTCTTTTATGATGACGGACATCATCTTCCTTCCGGAATCAAAGGGAGCCTCTCCGACCCTCTCAAAGCCGTCCGTGGCCATCGTCTTTTTGAAACCCGCGTTCAGAGCGTCATTTACGAGGGCGCACTCCGTCGCCTCTCCTACCGCGCCGTTTCCTTCCTCCGAATAAAAAGCGTCCGAGCAGAGAGCCATGCCCCTCATAAGCTCAACTGCATCTGCGCTCACACGCTCCACTACGGTCATCTTATTTTGAGTGAGCGTACCTGTCTTATCCGAGCAGATGACTTGTGTACAGCCAAGCGTCTCCACCGCTGTCAATTTCCTTATGACAGCGCGTCTTTCGCTCATCCTCGTCACACCTATGGAAAGGACTATAGTGACTACAGCCGCAAGACCTTCGGGTATGGCCGCCACCGCAAGCGATACCGCTACCATGAAGGTATCCAGTAGCACGGTGGGGTCTATCACGTCCGCTCTCAGCAGATCGACCGTGAACATGACCGCGCATATCCCCAGCACTAAGACCGTAAGCATACGGGAAAGCTGATCCAGCTTTATCTGAAGCGGTGTCTCGCCTTCCTCGGCCTTCGTGAGCGCGTCGGCGATCTTTCCCATCTCGGTATCCATGCCCGTGGCCGTGACTATGGCCTTGCCTCTGCCGTGGTCTATGGTAGACCCCATATAGACCATGTTCTTTCGGTCTCCCAAGGGGATATCCTTTCCGTCCTCACCGACAGAGAGCGCGTTTATGAGCTTGCTCACTGCGACTGACTCGCCCGTAAGGGCAGACTCTATAGCCTTTAGGCTCACGGACTCTATGAGCCTCGCATCCGCGGGCACGGCGTCTCCCGCCTCTAAGACTATGATGTCGCCCGACACGAGCTTATCACTTTCTATCTTTTGCTGTTTACCGTCTCGTATGACATTGGCCGTAGCCTTAGTCATCTGTTCCAGAGCGTCTATCGCCTTTTCAGCCTTGTTCTCCTGATAGACGCCCAGTACGGCATTTATCATCACCACGAAAAGGATGATGACCACGTCCGCCATCCCCTCTCCCGAATATATCGAGGTCGCTCCCGAGATGAGCGCGGCAACGAGCAGCATGATGATCATGGGGTCGCAGAGCTCCTCGAGGAACCGTCTCCAAAGCGGGACCGCAGGCGCGTCCTTAAGCTTATTAAGCCCAAAGGTCTCGAGCCTTTTTTCAGCCTCGCTTTCACTAAGTCCAAGCTCCGAGGTCTTTTGCTTCCTAAGCACCTCATCTACCGTCTCAAGGTATGATCTCAATCTGTTTTCCTCCTAAATTTAAGATATATCGATGTGTGGTCTCGCGCGTGTGTCGAAGATCCCGAACGTCTATGACCACATCTTTACGAGGCACGAGCCCGCCTATCTTTAGACTAAAGATCCTTTAGTTTAAAAAAGAGACTTATCAGCTCAATACCGATAAGTCTCGCCATTTAATACAGGACCAGAGATGACACGGCGGCTTTCGTCTCGTCGTGATCGTCCCACGATGTTGGTCATGCAGCGCTTCGCGCCGGCTACTCCCTTAATTGTAAAAAGTATAACATCCCCAGGCTTTGCTGTCAATAGCCGGTAGATCTGCCCGGAGATAGCTGAAAAAGCTCCCCTAAATGGGAGGAACCCCGATGAGTCGTCTCACCGGGGCAGTATTATGAAAAAATCTTTTAGCATTGCATTTGCAGCTTCCGCCGTTACGTCTTTAGTATAAAAAATAAAGATGTATAGAATTTTATGCCGCGGTTAAGTTTTTTTGAAAAGATCATGAACGAACTGTAAACACCGAAGGCTACTATCTCAATAGAGCGTCTCCATCTCTCCTATCGCTCCGACGGCGATATAAGTCGCTCCTTCTACGTAATTTTTCATTATCTCGACCATGGTCTCCTCGGGTATCGCTATGCAGCCGCCCGTATTTACACCGAGCGAGCAATGAAGAAACAGCGCGGATCCGAGATACGGCGTACCCTCAGGGTTATACCCCATGTCTATGCAATAATTATAATAGCCCTCATAGTCTATAAGGTGTTCTGACTTCGAGGTGTCAAAGTCCGTATGATCTCTCGTACTCACGAGCTTATTATAAAGCGACGAATCGCTATCCCCGACCCAATAGAGGGTCTCATCGACCTTTATATAGTTCTCGGGGAAGCCCTCCTCGGCATCTTTTATACCGAAAGGCGTATTCATCTTAAATATTCCGACAGGAGTCTTTTCATCTCCCTCGACCGTCTTGCCGAGCCCCGCTCTGCCGAGCTTACCGTCGCCCGTCTCGGTATAGAGCGTCCAGGCTCCGAAGGATACGGGCGTACCCTCCTCGTCTACGCTCAGGATTTCTCTTTTGTAAGCGCTCGCATGGGCGTTCAGCCCGCTACCCTCTATCAACACGAGCATTTGCGCGTCCTCGGGCACCGCGAGCTTCGCTATCTCCGTACCATAGGGGCTCTTTACCTCAATATCGCCTGTCTCTACAGCAGCATTCTCCGTGTTTTCCAAATCAGTCCCTCCTTCTTCAGAAGCCTCTGTGACAGTCTCCGTGTCCGCGAGGCTCACCCCCGGCCCACCGTATATTCCTTCCACTATCGCGGCCTGCGATATAAGGGCCGCGGAGAGGCTCATGGCTAAGGCCATCGTCAATGTCTTGATACTGTTTTTATTTAACATAGTGAAAATATCCTTTATCTTTCTATCAAAAGACTATGCTCATTCGCAATAATATCTTGCGGAGGCAAGGTCAGACAAGCTTCACGAACCTTATGCAGTTCGGCTGGTTGACCGGGATGTTCCTTTGGTTCATGATCAGCAGACCTCTTTCGTAGTCGATCTTAAAAAATGAGATCTCATTCGTCTGGTGATTCGCCACGGCGAGGTGTTCCCCATCAGGAAAGAGGCTTATATCCTTAGGATAGTCTCCGCTTATGGGAAGGGACTCCTGCTTCGTGAGCAGTCCCGTATCAGCGTCTCGTTTAAAAACCGTGACGGTATTCTCACCCGCATTCGAGACGAGCACATGTCCCTGATCCTGGCTAAGCCTTATGGCACAGGCTGCGGTCAGCTCGCTGTTCTCCACTCTATCGGTCGTGCTTACGGTCTGTATCCTTTCAAGCTCCGGCCCCATTGGCGTGTCCTTATAGGAATATACGTCCACAGCGTTCTTCACCTCATAGATGAGATACATGAAGCGACCGTCCGCGCTGAACCGAAAGAACCTTGGCGAAGATCCCTGCTCCAATCTGAGAGCGTCCACCTGCCGAAGCGTCTCGTCATTGGGATCATAATGAAATATCCTCAC
The DNA here is from genome assembly GCA_964592535.1 of uncultured Lachnospiraceae bacterium. Taxonomy (GTDB): domain Bacteria; phylum Bacillota; class Clostridia; order Lachnospirales; family Lachnospiraceae; genus Avilachnospira. The sequence continues at coordinate 11,199 of CAZQFD010000004.1, forward strand.
CTGATCTATGCCGGAATCCGCCGAGAATACATAGTCGCCCCTTGGATTGAACCTCGTACAGGTCACATGAGGTCTGTAGGTCCTATCCGCCACTGAGCCGTAGCCGTGATTATAAAACTGATATTTTATATCTCCTATCCTACCGTCGGGGTCTACGTCCATTATCGTGCCCTTTCCGTCATGATAACCGGAGACGCAGATATGGCGGTCATCTTTACTTATGCTGAGGTGACATCCGCGCATACCGTTTATGCTCTTACTGTTGAGCCGTGAGAGCGTACCGTTAGGCAATATCCGAAAGGCCACCACGCCTTCATCGGCTATGGAATAGAGCACGGGTTTTGTGTGGGAGCATATAAGATAAGAGGAATTGTTGACCTCTACCTCCGTCCTGTATGTGAACTTCCCGTTCTCCACGTCTACATCATAGCAGGTTATGCCCTTGGCCTTGCCTGTATATGAGTACGAGCCCACATAGGCCATATATCTGTCTTTCTCCGTAGCCATAAACACCTCCGAAAGCCTTTAGATGAAAGACACCACAGCGCGTCTTTATCGATGTGTACGATCGCTTTATTAAAGGATTATATCTATTTCTCCCGCCGTTTACAAGGGCAAAGCTTGCCATAGCCGACCAAAATGGTATAATTAGAACATATCTCAACACATTTCGGAGGCTCTATGATACAAGAACCTGAGACCCTATATAAATTGATGATACTTTATATGCTGAACAAGGTCAATTTCCCTTTGACCAACTCTCAGCTCGCGGGATTTTTCTTAGATAACGAATATACTACTTATTTTACATTGCAGCAGGTGCTCGCCGACCTCTGTGAGTCCAATCTCATAAAGAGCAGGATCGCGGGCAACTCCACCCGCTATGAGATCACCGGAGACGGCCGAGAGACGCTCGGTTTTTTTGGGAACGACATATCGAGCGCGGTCACGGCTGACATGGATAACTACATAAAAGAGAATAAATTCCGTCTTCGCTCGGAGGTGGGCACCTCCGCGGATTATTATAAGGAAGGCGGTGAGTATATCGTACGCTGTGATGTGCGCGAGGGAAAGAACGTGCTCTTCTCGCTCAATATCTCCGTACCCGGAGAGGAGGAGGCAAAGACAATATGCGTGAATTGGAAGCAACAGAGCCAGAGCATATATGCTTACGCTATGCGCGCGCTCATGACCTCCTCCCCCGTCTCCTGAGCTTTAGCCTCCTTTAGATCGCGCCGAGATTTAGGAAGATACTTTCTCGGTCATATAGTGTACACCTTTGGGCAGTTGATAGCTGTCTCTATGGGTATCCTTACCGTAACGCTCTAATAGGGCGGCAAGATCAATAAACTTTTATGAGGGGACAGCGTACAGCCGTCCCTCTGCTTCTTTTTTCAACACGCTTAGAGCAGGTGTATGCTCTTTTCCTCACAGAGCTTCCGCATCTCAGGCGGCCAGACAGAGGCCTGCACCTCTCCGATATGTACCCGGCCTAAAAGCAGCATACAGAGCCTTGACTGGCCTATACCTCCGCCTATGGTATAGGGCAGCGCCCCTTCAAGTATAGCCTTGTGATAAGGCAGTTCCTCACGCTCAAGGCAGCCTGCCTTTTTTAACTGCTCGTGCATGGTCTCCTCCGACACCCTTATGCCCATAGAGGAGAGTTCGAAAGCCGATCTCAGCGGCTCGAACCAAAACAGTATATCCCCATTCAGTTGCCAATCGTCGTAATCGGGCGCTCTGCCGTCGTGGGGCTCGCCGTTTGAGAGCTTATCGCCTATGCGCATTATGAATACTGCTCCCAGTTCCTTACAGATAGCATTCTCCTGCTCCTTGGGCGTAAGTTCCGGGTATCTTTGCAGCAACTCCTCCGAATCTATGAAATGTATCTCCTCAGGAAGATGATAGACAGCATTCGGATATTTGTACCAGACCTCATGCTCCATGTGTTTTACCACTTTAAATATGGTGAGCACTGTCTCTCTCAGCTTCTCCTCAGTCCTTTCTTCCTTTAGGATGACCTTTTCCCAGTCCCACTGGTCCACATAGCAGCTGTGCAGGTTGTCAAGCGTCTCGTCCCTGCGGATGGCGTTCATATTCGTATAGAGGCCCTCTCCCGGCTCAAAGCCGTATTTCTTGAGCGCCATGCGCTTCCACTTGGCGAGCGACTGCACTACCTCTATCTCCTCTTGCGGCTCTTCCTTTATGTCAAACGCTACCTTCCTCTCGATTCCGTTTAGGTCATCATTCAGGCCAGTGCTCCTCTCGATGAAAAGGGGCGCTGAAATACGCTCAAGGTTCATCTGCTTACCGATCTCCCTTTGGAAGGTATCTCGGATGAACTTGATCGCTGCCTGTGTCTCTCTTATCGTCATCTTGGGGTCGTAATCTTCGGGTAGATATAGTTCCATACATTTTCGGGGCCTTAAGCCCTCTCCTCCATTCGTATTTTTCGTGTTTTTAATGACCCGTGAGGATCCGGGCGGGCGCTTCATAGCCCACCATCGAAAAAAGCCTCGCAAGCTCCTCCTTAGTAAGGTATCGCCACTCTCCTGTCTTTAGGGAACCGAGTTCGATATTAAGCACCCGGATCCTCGTAAGGCTTCGCACCTTATTGCCGAGGGCCTCGCACATCCTTCTTATCTGTCGATTCATACCCTCGGTGAGCACGATCCGAAAGCAGTGCTCATCTATGATCCGTGCCTCGCAGGGCCTCGTCCTCACCCATCCGCGTCCGGGTACTTTTATCATCATTCCCGAGCATACCCTCTTTATAAAGCTCTCGTCTATCGGACGCGATACCTCTACGACATATTCCTTTTCGTGGAGATACCGCCCTCTGCCAACAAGGTCTACGAGCTCTCCTATGTTCGTGAGCAGGATAAGGCCCTCAGAGTCCTTATCGAGCCGCCCTATATAGACCACGCGGGCATCAAGGCCTATGAGGTCGACGACATTGGGGGCGCGGTCCTTATCCGAGGCCGTACAGACTACGCCCCTAGGCTTATTTAAAGCTATCACCATAAGCTCAGACTTTTGCCTATCCGCGATCGTCTTTCCTTTCACCTCAATACTGTCCGAGGCAGATACCTTGGTCCCAAGGCCGGCAGTCCATCCATTCACCGTCACAAGGCCCGAGTTTATGAGCCTATCCGCTTCTCGCCTTGAGCAGAATCCAAGTTCAGCGAGACGTTTATTAAGGCGTACGTACCTATCGGGGCCGCTCTTGAGACCTCCGTCCGTGCTCATACTATGATCCTGTCAAGCCTTGCCGAAAGCCCCGAGAGCACATCATGTGTACTGGAGTCCAAAAGCCCGGCAAGGTCTCTCACCGTTATCTCTTCGTCACCGTCTCGCCCGACGAAGGTCACTATGTCGCCCGGGCTCACCTCGTTGGGCACATCAGTCACTTCCCTCC
>CAZQFD010000004.1:14626-17611 GCA_964592535.1 uncultured Lachnospiraceae bacterium
CCATCATGCGCTGCTCCATGCAGAGCCTGCCTCTCGTAGGCACGCGTTTTCCGTGGATGACAGCCTCAAGTCGGCCCGAGAGCATCCGCCGCAGCCCGTCCGCGTAGCCTATGCTCACGGCGGCCAGTCTTATGTCCCTGTCGGGCACGAAGGTGAGTCCGTAGCCTACGCCCTCGCCTTTATAGACGGTACGCACACATTCCACTCTGGCCTTTAGAGAGAGCACGGGCCTGAGCCCTAAAAATTCCCCGGTATCCGCTCTTTTCGCCCGTTCCGTCCCGTAGAGGCAGATCCCGTATCTCGCATAGTCATAGGCCTTGCCGGGATAGTTAGTGACCCCGAAGCTGGACTGTATATGCGCTTTGAAACCATCTATCTCATGCGATCTCAGATAGCCTATGACCTCGTCAAAGGCCGCGAACTGGCCTTTCGTAAATTCCTTTTTCCAATCTTCTTTATCATTCGCAACGCAAAGATGTGAAAAGATCCCCGTTATGACGATATCGGGGAGATCCCAGATGGACGCTATAATGGCCTTTTCCTCGCAGCGCACGCCTATGCGGTGCATACCTGTGTCTATTGCTAAGTGTGCCTTAAGTGGCTTTCCGAAGCTTGAAAGCTCTTTCGCGTATTCCAGATCCATGATCGCCTGTGTAAGATCATAGTCATACAACTCTTTAAAGCATGCGGGGTGTGTGTAGCCCAGCACAAGGATCTCTCCCTTTATGTCCGCCTGTCTGAGCTCTATCGCCTCCGAGAGCGTAGCCACACAAAAGTCTGTCACTCCCGCATCGGCTAATATCCCCGCTATCTCCTTCGCACCGTGGCCATAGGCATTGGCCTTGATGACCGGCATGGGGCGGGTGTCTTTAGATACCAGACCGTTAAGCACCTCGAGGTTATGAAGCAGAGCTCCCTTATCAAGCTCTATCCAAGCGCGTCCCTTAGAATACATCTTTCCTCCTTTCATACTGTCCCTCGCGCCGCAAGCTTTGGCGCACCGCAGATACTTTTTAACTATACCATCTTATCGGCTCGATTTCTACTTTTAGTCAAAATATCGAAAAGAAAGGAAACCAGCAAGTCGTATCCGGATGGCCGGGTCTTCATCTATGCCTTCATACATGTTAAACTACAGGTATGAAAAGATTCGACGAAAGAAATGAAAGCCCGTCCATCCGCCACGGACGAAGCCGCAGAAAGAGACACGGGCGAAGGATCAATATCGTAGCGAAGATAGCGTTCTCGATCCTTGTCATCTCTATAGGCGCGATGATATCCATAGGAACAAGGTATGTCCTCTCTGATAGGTCTGATGGGCAAGTCAACGGTCAATTAGTGACGGGCACCTCTGCCTATCTATCGGATCCTACGGCAGAGGCTCCCTCAGGCGGCTCTGACAAAGGATCTGAAGCTGTTTCGAACAGCGCCGAGGAAGATAGCTCTCAGGAAGCCGCTGTCTACGAGACGCCCGCAAAGCTCCTTTTTGCCGGAGATATTTATTTCAGCGACTATGTGCTCTCAGCCTACGACAGCGCGGGAGATGTCTCAGGCATAGTCAGCAACGACCTTCTCAGCCTCATGGAGTCCGCCGATATATTCATGGCTAATCTGGAATTTCCCTTCAGTACGAGAGGCACGCCCGAAGAGGACAAGAGCTTTACCTTTCGAGTGTCTCCCGATAGGGCGCATATACTTAACGAGTTGGGTGTCGATATAGTGACCCTTGCCAATAATCACACTCTCGACTACGGTCTCGAGGCTCTGGAGGATACCATAAATACCTTGGATGCCATCGGGATCTCACATACCGGAGCGGGAGAGGATGCGGACAGCGCGGGAGAGGCGGTCGTAATAGAGGCCGGCGGCAAGACCTATGCTTTTTTAGGAGCTACACGCGTCATACCTCGAGCGGACTGGGCAGCTACCGAAAACACAGCGGGGCTGTTCTCCATATACGATCCTTATAAAGAACAGGTATTTGAAAGGATACGGGAATTGGAAGAGATCACAGACTATCAGATAGTCTATGTGCATTGGGGCATAGAGCGGAGCGAGTCACCTGAGCCGTATATGCGAGAACTGGCAAAAGAGCTGGCTGAGGCAGGCGCAGATCTCATAGTCGGCTCACACCCCCATGTTTTGCAGGGCATGGAGTATATAGAGGATGTTCCCGTCATATACAGTCTCGGAAATTTCCTATTCGGAAGCAGCATCCCAAGCACCATGCTCCTCTCTTTGAGCTGGCCCTATGAGGGCGGCAGGCCGAAGATAGAATTTTATCCTGCAAAGGGCGCGCTTGGATATACCGAAGGTATCACCGATGAGGAGGAAGCCGCCGCCTTTACCCTATGGTATGAGAGCCTTCCTTTGGAAACCACGGATGCGAGTCAATAAGTCGAAAAAAGCAATGCGAAAAACAGGATATCCTTTTTATTTCCTTATTACAGTTGTCCCTTATGGCACCAATCACACTCTTTCCCATGTCCGTTGATAATACCAATAGCTTGAAGATAAGAGTATATGACAATGGAACCTACAAATTTCATCCCTCGCTTTTTGAGATCTTTAGAGATCTGATCGGACAGTGGCGAGGCCGTTCTTATCGAATGATCTTCAATGATAGTTTGACCACCCGTAAAGCCCCAAATATACTTGTCAAATGAGCCGTATTCTTCCTGAATATCTCTAAACACTGAGGCATTGGTAATGCTCGCTTTTATCTTTAGCCTATTACGGATAATTGACGGATCATTCAAGAGCTGTTGAATTTTCTCTTCGTCGTAATGTGAGACCTTTTCAACATCAAAATCATCAAAGGCTACGCAAAAGTTTTTTCTTTTGTTTAATACACATTCCCATGATAAACCAGCCTGAAAACACTCCAATGTCAAAAGCTCAAATAATTTCCGGTCATTGTGCTCAGGCACGCCCCATTCTTCGTCATGGTACCGGACATACAGTGGATTATTTAGATTCAAATAG
>CAZQFD010000005.1:0-17219 GCA_964592535.1 uncultured Lachnospiraceae bacterium
TGAGCAGGTCAAGGCAGAACGCCTGAGAGCGGATCTCATCACCAATGTCTCTCATGATATAAGGACTCCACTTACCTCTATCATAAATTATGTGGCTCTCATAAAAAGGGAAGATATAAAGGATGAAACGATACGGAGCTATGTGGAAGTTCTGGATCAGAAGTCAAAGAGGCTCAGGAACCTGACAGAGGATCTCTTGGAGGCCTCTAAAGCAAGCTCGGGAAATATAAAGCTTGACATGGAGAAGATAGACCTTGTAGAGCTCGCGATGCAGGCCGGAGCGGAGTTCGAGGACAAATTCCAGGCTAGGAGCTTGGAGCTATGCCTCAATAAGCCTGAAACAGCGGTCTATATACTCGCGGATGGGAGGCATCTCTGGAGAGTGCTTGAGAATCTCTATAATAACGCCGCCAAGTATGCCATGGAGCATACCCGTGTATATGCCGATGTGGAGCAGGACGAGAACGAGTCTCGCTTCATCATAAAGAACGTCTCCGCCGAAAAGCTGAATATAAGCCCTGAGGAGCTTACGGAAAGATTTGTGCGGGGCGACGAGTCGCGCCACACGGAGGGGGCGGGGTTGGGGCTATCTATTGCGCAGAGCCTTACCGCTCTTATGGGAGGAGAGCTTGAGATAATCATAGACGGTGACCTCTATAAGGATGTCATTCGTTTCCCCTGCTACGATCCCGAAAAGGATGAAAAGCTAAAGGAAGAGCTGAGAGCGGAGGAAGAAAAAGAGAGAGAAAATGCCGAAAAGACCGAAAAAAAGGACGGACGAGATCCTTCCGAGAAGGCGGAGAACGGCAAGGGAGCCAAGGACGGCTTCGAGACATTGGGATAAGATATGAGGATAAGACATATAAAAGGGTGCGAGGACTATGTGGCCGCGAGCCCTCTCGTGATACAAAAGCCCGAAGAGCACAAGGGAAGATCTTCGACCTCGGTATTCGGAAATGACAGGCCGGTACGGCTCGAGATAGGCATGGGCATGGGACGCTTCATAAGGGATCTGTCTGAGCGGGAGCCGAAGATAAATTTTATCGGTTTTGAGATCAATACCACCGTGCTCTATAAGGCGCTAAAGCGCTATGAGGCGAGACTTTCCGAGCGAGGGATCTATGGAGGCGAGGGAGCCAAGGCTCTGCAAAAGGAAGACCCGGATCACGATGTGAACCTTCGATTCATACGTTCCGACGCACGTTTTCTTTCGGACTATTTCGCCGAAGGAGAGATAGAGCGGATCTATCTCAATTTCTCCGATCCTTGGCCGAAGGATAAAAATGCCAACAAGCGCCTCACATCGCCGATATTTTTAGACCTTTATAAAAAGACTCTCATAAAAGACGGTCTGATAGAGTTTAAGACGGATAATGAGGCGCTCTTTGAGTATTCACTTTTGACCTTTCCTGAAGCCGGATATGAGCTTGTGGCGGTAAGCCGAGATCTTCATAACGACTCCGAGCTCTCAGAGGGGAATATCATGACTGAATATGAAGCCAAGTTCTCCGAGAAGGGAAACCCCATATTTAAGCTCGTAGCCCGACTGCCGCGATGAGGCGCGAGAAGCCCTGACAAATGCTTTAAGCCACGAAACCAGTGCGGCGGAGCGTAGAGATCATCGGCTTGTAGATCAGCATTATGAGGATGGAGTTTATCACGCCCTTAAAGAAGTTGAAGGGGATGATGGCCGGCACCAGGAGTGCGACCACAGCGGACCTGTCAGTACCGAGATAAAGCGGTGAGAGTATCAGGTTCCAGAGCACCATTATCACGGAAAGGGCGATCGTCCCAAGAGAGAGGGCCGCTATCGCGCCGCGCTTTGTATGGAACTTCCTGTATATCACTGAAGCGAGCCCGGCAAAGGAGAGCGTGGCGATGACCTGCATGACGAAGCCTATGATGCCGCTGCTGCTCACCGTCACCATCTCGAAAAATGATACGAGCAGGGAGAGTATCAGCACCTCCAAAGGCCCGTAGACGAAACCGCCTATGGTGATGATGACGTCCTTCGGGTCGTAGGTCAGAAAGGATGCCGAGGGCACGATCTTAAGATGGATAGCTACCATCGCAACATAGGCTATGGCGGCAAGCATGGCGGTGATGACTATGCGTTTCGTGTCAAAGACCGTAAGCTTTCTTTCGTTCATGATGTGTATACCTCCGAAAATGTATATGGCCGACTTTGAGCGGCTTTAGGATATAGACGCTTTTTGCGCAAGTCTTTGCGAACAAAAAGCACCCGAAAAGTCTTCGGGTGTAATACACAAAACTTGGATATCGCTTCTTCTGTCCGGACTATACCGTCGGTCCCGGAGTCACACCGGGTCATGCTTTCGCTCGCGGACTTTACCGCCGATCGGGAATCTCACCCTGCCCTGAAGACTTTTTCAGTTGATTCTGATTATAATCGTTATCTCGGATATGTCAATACATGCCCCAAAAGATCTCGGAGGGCAGTTCACATTTAAACCATGCTTTTCTAAGAAATTCGTAAGGTTTTCGTGGAAAGTGTGTATGGATTAAAATCTTTTTTTTGATATAATCAGTTAGTAGTTTTCGCAGAGATCTTAAGGAGGCTTTTTAAAGTGCGGATATTCAAAAAAGCGACAGCTCTCATACTTGCGACCGCGGCGGTGCTCACGCTTTGCGCCTGCGGCAGTTCAAATACGGAAGAAGGCTCGGCTCAGATCGAGACTAGTACATTCACGCTTGAAAGTACGGAATCGACATATTCCATACCCGATGACGCCCCCACAGGAGTGGATGGTGGCCCCGGAGTCATGGAGACTCAGGCTACTACGGCGAACGCGAACTATCCCGAGGATAAGCAGTACGGCGAGACTCCCTCGGAAGGTACGCTCGTTTGCCTGTACGGTATAGCGAACTACGGTATGTATCAGATATTTGAGATGGTCACCGAAGTTGATGCGGACAGCCTTATAGAGGTCATGCTGGATGATAATATAATCGAAGGCGACGTGACGGTGGAGGCCTTTTCAAATGAAGGCGGAGATGCGGTACTGGTGCTGAGCGAGGCGGAGGCGGGTTATGATTACGCTTCGGAGGAGCAGCTCGTTACCAGCATAGCGAATACTTTCATCGAGAACCTTGGGCTTAGTACGCTGACCCTCACTATAGGGGATACGGAGTACGGGACACTAAGCTTCGATCCGGATTATAAATATGTCATGCCGTAAGCAAAGATTGGGAGCATATAAAACCAAAAATCTAAAGAAAAGACTACGCGCGAGGATAGGTTTCGCGCGTTTTTCATTGCCCTTTACGAAAACTTTACGATCCGAGCCATGATGATTTACAATAGATATATATATTTGACTCAAAAGAGCTTATCGGTAAAGAACTATGAAGAAGATATATGTGATAGAGGATGATGAAAATATAAAGAACCTGCTGAAGATCGCGTTGGACGGGTTCTCATATGAGCCCGTGACGTTTGAGACGGCCGAGGAAGCCCTTTCGCGCATCGAAGAGGATCAGCCCGATATGGCTATCTTTGATCTCATGCTGCCGGGGATGGACGGCATTTCCGCCATAAAAGTCGTGAGGACCATGCCCTTGGTGAAGGATATACCTATACTGATATTGACCGCGAAAGATAAGGAGCTGGATAAGGTCATAGGCTTAGACGGTGGTGCGGACGATTATATGGTAAAGCCATTCGGCATATTGGAGCTTGGGGCACGCGTGAGGAGCCTCCTAAGACGGAGCGAGGACAGGGGTCATAATGACGACAAAGAAGCGGAGCAGCGGGATAGAGCCGTTATCGATAAAAACGGCAAAGAACGCAGGGTGCTTAGATATAACGGCATAGAGGTAGACGAACGAAAACATGAAGCGAGGATAGGCGGGAGGCTGCTGGAGCTTACGAATAAGGAATACGGGCTCTTATGCTACCTGGTGGAGAGACCTTCCTTCGTAGCTACGAGAGATGAACTCCTTAACGCGATCTGGGGCTATGACTACGATGGGGAATCCCGTACTGTAGACATGCACGTTAAATCCCTCCGCAGGAAGATCGGTGATGTTAACGGAGAGATCGTTCAGACCGTGAGGGGCGTGGGCTATAGGCTCAGATGAGGCCGGGAATATAAAGGCGAAAGCCGTATGGCATATGAGTGATAATTTTTTCAAAAAAAAGTTCGTTCGCTATCTGAATGTGAAAAAGACTATCAGGGAGATGGACGAACTCAACGAGAAACTTATAAAGGAGAAGGAGATACGACAGGAGTTTTTCGCGAACGCGAGTCATGAGCTCAAGACGCCTATCACCTCTATAAGAGGTTATGCGGAACTTTTGGAGAGCGACATGATAAAGGACGAGGCGACGAGACGAGATATGATAAGCCGCATAAAAAAGGAGGCGGATCATATGAATATGCTCATCACCGATATACTGGAGGTGTCGAAACTCGAGTCCAATGACGTGCGTCCCGAGATCATGAAGGTCGATGTGAGCCTGCTGGTGGCCGATACCATAGAGACCTTTAAGCCGCGCGCCAGCGAGGCGGGTGTTTCTCTCTATAACTATGCCGATAAAAATGTCACAGTCTATGCCGACTACGGGCATATAGATGAGATCTTATCTAATCTGGTCAGCAACGCTATCCGCTATAATAAGAAAAACGGCAAGGTATGGATATATGCCGCGAACGAGGGCGGATATATGGTGCTGAAAGTGCGAGACACAGGTATCGGCATACCTAAGCATGAATGCGCGCGTATATTTGAGCGTTTCTACCGTGTGGATAAAGGCCGCAGTAAGGCAAACGGCGGGACAGGGCTTGGGCTATCCATCGTAAAACACATACTAAGCTATTATAAGGGGATCATAGAAGTGAATTCCAAAGTAGGTTCGGGGACCGAATTTACCGTGCGTGTACCGGAAAGAGTGGCATAAGATAAAGGGGTTAAGATCATGAGAGATATGGATATAGAAAGTCTAGTAAGAGAAACGGCGAGCTCATCGCCTACGCCGGGAGGCGGCAGCATAGCGGCTTTTACGGGGGCGCTCTCGGCCGCCCTTTCTGAGATGGTGGCTTCGCTCACCGTGGGAAAGAAAAAGTATGCTGATAAAGAGGCCGATATGAGGAAAGCCCTCCTCGGGCTGAAGGCTATAAGGGAAGAACTCTTGGAGGCCATGGAAAAGGACGCGAGCTCCTTTTCCTCCTATATGGAGGCCTTAAAGCTACCAAAAAGCACGAAAGAAGAGCAGGATATAAGGAAGGCGGCCATGCAGGAGGGCTTAAAGAAGGCGGCGGAAGTACCGCTTTTTGTCGCGAGGAGCGCGAGCAAGATATTCCCTTACGCGGGATATTTGGTCTCCGAAGGCAACAAGACCGTAGTGACCGACGGCATGATCTCGTCGATGCTCGCGAAAACGGCGGTCGCGGCTTCGGCATGCAATATAAGAGTCAACCTCGCTTCAATAGAGGACGAAAGCTATACGGAGAGCCTCTCGATCGAGATCGCAGAGCTCGAGGAGAAAGCTCTTCGCTTTGAAAAGGAGATAGTTGCGGCAGGATATGCAAGGATCCGGGAGCTTTAATGATATTCTAATCTTTCGGTCTTATGATGGTAGCAGGTCGAAGGTGATAAGCCTTTTGAGACCGACACCCAAAAGACTAAGAACAAAGAGGAGAATATAAAAGTGAAAAAGAAGATCTTTATCATAGGTATGAGCGCGCTCGTCCTGTTTTCCGGATGTAGCTATACGGGACAGGTCCGCTCCACGGCGGAATATATAGGCATTGATGCCGCGAAGGAGGCAGCCCTTACTGAGGCGGGACTTACCGACGCTGTATTTACGCTTTCGGGGCTGGATAGTAAGGACGGTATCTTTTACTACGATGTGCGTTTTAGCGACGTCGAAGGGGATACCGAATATAGATATGCCATAGACGCGATGACGGGCGTGGTCATAGAAGAGGAGATCAAAGGCGCGGATGCTGAAGCGAGCGAGACGGAAAGCACGGAGACCGGAGCCGAGGTCACGACCGCGGCCGCAAATACCACAGGTATAAACGCCGTGCAGACGGTAAGCTCCGCCACGTCGCGAAGGAGGAGCGACACAAGCACGGAGAGCGGAGACAGCTCATATATCGGAGAGGAAGCCGCGAAAGAGGCGGCCCTTAGCCATGCGGGGCTGGAAAGCACGGACGTCCTCAGCATGAGAGTTAAAAGAGAGCGAGACGACGGCCGGATGATCTACGACGTAGAGTTTTATACCAATAGTGGTGGAGAGTACGATTATAAGATAGACGCCATGAGCGGAGATGTGCTGAGCTATGACTATGAGCTGGATGATTATCACCTGTGGCAAAGCGGTACCGGAAGCTATACGGGCGGGGAAGAGCTCATTTCAGAGACAGACGCCAAGGCCATCGTGAAGGAACGTGTGCCTGGAGCGGCGGACGCTGATATACGCCTTAAATTAGACCGTGATGACGGACGTCTGGAATATGAGGGTGAGCTGTACTATGATGGCATGAAATATGAGTTCACCATAGATGCGTACAGCGGAGAGGTCACGGAATGGGAAGCGAAAAGACGCTGAGACACTGAGAGTTTATCTATACGGTAAGGCTTCGGGAGATGACCTCGAAGAGATCAAAGAGCCGAGGACTTTTAGCGGCGCCCTGTTTTCACGGGGCGTCGTGTTTTCTCTTACGGGGAGCCGCTATGGCCATGAGGTGTATGCAAAAAACAACAAAATACATTTTTTCTCTCGGCCTCTTGCAAAAGTGTATATTTTTTTATACACTTATTTTTATCAAGGAGACTGAAGAAGATGGGAATAGATTTCACTGTCAATTTTAATGAATATATGCCGCTCAGAGATCTGGTATTCACTACATTGAGGCAGGCTATACTTAAAGGGGAGCTGCAGCCGGGAGAGCGGCTCATGGAGATACAGCTCGCTGAAAAGATGGGCGTGAGCCGCACACCTATAAGAGAGGCTATCCGTAAGCTTGAGAAGGAGGGCCTTGTCATCATGATACCGAGGAAGGGTGCTGAGGTGGCCGGTATATCCGAAAAGATGCTGAAGGATGTATTGGAGGTGAGGGTCACGCTCGAGAAGCTCGCTTTCTCGCTCGCGCTGGAGCATATAAAGCCGGAGGATATAGAAAAGCTGAAAGCTGCCGAGGACGAATTCGCGACCGCTGTGGAGAAGGGTACGCTCATAGATATGACGAACGCGGACGAGGCTTTTCATTTCATCATATATGAAGTAGCCGACAATGAAAAGCTGAGGGAGATGCTCAACAATCTGAAGGAGAATATGTATCGCTACAGGCTCGAATATCTGAAGGATCAGACTTATCGGGAGTCACTGGAGCTGGAGCATGCAGGTATAATCACGGCCCTTGAGGAAAAGGATGAGGGCGCAGGACTTAGGGTGGTTGAAAAGCATATCGAGAATCAGAAGAAGGCCGTCATGGAAAAGCTCGAGCAGGAAAAGAAAGAAAAGGCGAACGACTCTAAAAGCGCTTCTGCTAAGAACAAAAAATAAAAAATAAATTAAATCAGTCCGAATGTGTTGACGGGTGACAATGTGTCAGCTAAAATGACATATTGTCACCATATTTTTTGCTTAAACGATATTGGGAAACCGAAGAGAGGAGTGAGAGCCTATGCCGAGCGAAAGATTCCTCAAACTGGATGAGGAGAAAAAGGATAGGATAATAGAGGCCGCGAGAGAGGAGCTTGCGGCACATCCCATGGAGGATGTCTCTATAAACCGCATAGTGAAGAAGGCCGGCATAAGCCGAGGGAGCTTTTATACTTATTTTGAAGATAAGGACGATTTGAGGAGTTTTCTTATATCCGATAAGAAAAAAAGAGAATACGATATCTTCAAAGAGGAGCTGCGAAGGCGAGGATTCGATAATAAGGAGGTGCTTAGTATTGCCGTAAAGTACGTCATGAATGAAATGGAGCGCCTTAGGAGCCTTGGGATCGGTCCAGAGACTATGGCAAAACCCACCTTTCCGTTCATAGGCGACATAGATCAAATCTACAGCGAGGAAGATGAGGAGTTTGCCGAGTGGCTCTGGACGAACATAGGGAAAGATGGGCTGAATCTGGAGAGCTTTGAAACATTCAAGACTTTGATCGTTTTGTATCGTGTGCTTTTAACGATGACGGCGTTCAGGATATACCTGTCCCCCGAAGCCAAGGATGAAGTGACAAGGTCGTTTGAAGATATGGTCAGGATCATAAAGGAGGGGATCATAAAAAGATGAATGAGACATCGGAAGTTATAGGAGAGATGAAGCCCGATCCGGGCAAGGGCCGTGCGGCCTGGCGTGTCATAGTCGCTCTGTGTATATTGGCCATCGTCGCCGTAGTCGTGATGAGGCTCATGAAGCCTGAGGAGGCTGTCAGTACCACGCCGCTGCCTTCGGTCTCGGTATCGGCTCCTTCATACGGAGACGTGGAGACGCAGACGAGCTTGGTCGGTACGGTCATGCCCGACAATATCTATTATGTGACGCCTAAGGTGGCGGGGGAGATAAAGGAGATATATGTCTCTCAGGGAGACTTCATAGAGGAGGGCGACGCGATCTGCCTTATAGATAACAGTGCATCCATAAACTCAGCGAAGATCACTCTCGATTCCGCTAAGATCCAGCAGGAGACGGCGCAGACGAACCGAGACAGGATGAGCGTCCTTTATGCGTCCGGCGATATATCGCAGCAGTCTTGGGAGTCAGCCGAGACGACGCTAGAAACGGCGAGATTGCAGGTAGAGGCTGCGCAGCTCGCTTACGACCTGCAGGTGGACTATGCTACGGTGAAGGCTCCGGTGAGCGGGATCGTTGAATCTGAAGATATGGAACTTAATGCCATGGCGGCGCAGACCTCACAGCTCTGCGTCATCTCAGGCACAGGATCTAGGAAAGTGCAGTTTTCCGTGACGGACAGGATGCTTGAGGGCATCGAGGTGGGAGACGCTGTCAGCATTGAAAAACAGAGTAATACATTCACAGGCTCTATCACATTGATAGAGTCGATTCCGAGTGCGACTACCGGACTTTATACAGTGGAGGCCTCTATAGACGGAGACGACAGCTCGCTCGTGACGGGGACAGGTGTCAAGGTCTATTTCGTGACAAGCCGCTCGAAGGATGTGCTGACGATACCTACAGACGCCATATATTATGACGGCGGTCTGACCTATGCCTATACCCTTAGCTATGACGACGAGCTTGAGACAGACGAGACTGAGATCGTATCGGAGGATAACCGAGGCGGGACCGTGCATAAGGTAGAGATAGAGACGGGCCTTTCGGACGGTACGACGACTGAAGTCATAAGCGGACTCAGTGAGGACGACGTGCTCATAGTCACATGGACGGCACAGCTTTATGAAGGAGCTAAGGTCCAGGTGATACCCAGCGAGGAGGCATAATATATGACAGGTCTGGTAAAGAAGGTACTTAAACGGCCGGTCACTACGCTGCTCGTGGTGTTGTGCTTGATATTCTTCGGCGTGTTATCCATCTTTAACAGCAGGCTTGAGCTCACGCCGGATATGGATATGCCCATGCTCATAATCACGACGACCTACGCGGGCGCGTCTCCCGAGGACATAGATGAGCTCATCACGAGGCCTATAGAGGAGGGAGCGGCGACGTTATCGGACCTGGATTCGATAACGAGCCAGTCCTCGGAGAACTACTCCATGGTACTCCTGCAATATGAATACGGCACGGACATGGATAACGCCTATTCGGATCTTAGGAAGGCTCTAGACCTCGTGACATCGGAGCTTCCCGATGACGCTTCCGACCCGACCATCATGGAGATGAACATAAACGAGGTGGCCTCGGTATACCTCAGCATAAATATAGATGGTATCAACAATATCTATAATTATACCGAAAAGGAGATCGTGCCGGAGTTTGAAAAGCTCTCGTCAGTGGCCTCGGTAGACATCTCGGGAGGGTCTGAGGAATACATAAGCATAAGTCTTATGCCCGAGAAGCTAAAGCAGTACGGACTTGACATAAGCACGGTAGCTCAGCTCGTGAGCGCGGCGTCGTTCACCTTGCCAGCGGGCAGTACGGGAGTAGGCAGCACGGATCTAAGCATATCGGCGGGCGTAGAATATGCCACGCCGGAGGAACTTGAGGATATCCCTATCACCGTGGGGAACGGCAATATCATCTATCTGAGCGACATTGCCGTAGTATCCAGGACTCAGGAGGATCAAACGGCGGTAGGACGCTATAACGGCGAGGACACCATCATCCTCTCCATAAACAGGAATCAACAATATACTGCGGTGGATGTCTCAGATCAGGTCTCCGAGGCTATAGACAGCATAATGGCTTCCGACCCCAATGTTCACATCACGGTCGTCAACGATTCCGCGGATCTGATAAAGAGCTCGCTCGAATCGGTCATGGAGACCATGGTGCTGGCTGTCATTATCTCTACCGTGATACTTTTCCTGTTCTTCGGCGACATAAAGGCGTCGCTGATAGTAGCGACTTCCATACCCATCTCCATCCTCGCGGCCCTAGTCATGATGTGGGTCATGGATTATTCGTTCAATGTCATCACATTGGGATCCTTGGTGCTCGGAGTGGGCATGATGGTGGATAACTCCATCGTCGTATTGGAAGCCTGCTTTCGGGCCATGGATGAAGAGAAGGAGCGCGGCTTTATAAACCTTGTGCGAGCTTCGGTAAACGGTGTTCGGACGGTGGGGGCGTCGGTGTTCGGGTCCACGCTCACTACCTGCGTCGTATTCCTGCCGCTGGGATTCATGAGCGGTCTCGCGGGGCAGTTCTTCCAGCCCCTCGGCATGACGATAGTTTTCTGTATGGTGGCGTCGCTCCTATCGGCTGTCACAATAGTACCTCTCTGCTATACCTATTACAGACCGCAGGAGAAAGAGCAGGCTCCGGCCTATAAATTCATGCGCGCGCTTCAGGATGGCTACAGAAGCCTTATGCGCAAGATACTGAGACATAAGAAGCTGACACTGGGGATAACTCTAGCGGCCTTTGTGGCAGTGCTCTGCATGGCCGGTGATATGGGCTTCCAGCTCATGCCGGATACCGATGAGGGGACTGTGAACATCACGGTCGCTCTGAGGCCCGGACTGAATATAGATGAGCAGGACAAGGTATTTAGACAGATCGAGGCCATCATAACGAACGATGAGGATCTCGAGGACTATATGCTAAGCTCAAGCTCTGATACCGGAAGTATCACGGCATATCTCAGAGATGACCGAGAAAAGACCACAGATGAGACCGTGGAAGCTTGGAAGGAGATGTTTCAAGCCGTGGCGAACTGCGATATAACCGTCGAGGCTTATTCAATGACCAGTATGCTCAGTGAGGGCGGAAGTTTCTCGCTCACATTGATAGGCTCGGACTTCGACGAGCTGAGTGAGGTCGCTGGCAATATAACCGACCTCCTCATGCAGGATGATAGGCTTACGGGAGTAGACAACAGTCTTTCTAACGCGGCCCCCCTTATAAAGGTGAATATAGATCCGGTAAAGGCCACCGCGGAAGGTCTTAATGCCGCGCAGGTGGCGTCCTCGCTCTATACCATGATGAACGGCACGGAAGCCGACACGATGGATGTCGATGGCACCACGCTGTCGGTAATAGTAGAGTACCCAGCAGATGAGTACGACGAGATAAGCGAAGTAGAGGATATAATGTTCACCTCGTCAACGGGAGCTGTGGCGGCGCTCAGAGACATCGCCGAGATAAGCTTTGAGGACAGTCCCGCCAGCATAACGAGGAGCGACAGGCAGTATCAGGCCACCATCACGGCGGATTATACGGAGCTTGCGGATAACAGCACACAGGCTTATATAGAGACGAATTATATTCAGCCGAACTTGGTAGAGGGTGTGGAGGAGCAACAGAGCACCATGAGCGAGATGATGGATGAAGAGTTCGGGAACCTCTATACCTGCCTTTTGATCGCGGTATTCTTAGTGTTCGTGGTCATGGCGGCTCAGTTTGAGTCTCCCAGATTCTCGATAATGGTCATGGTGACGATACCCTTCTCGCTCATCGGGTCGATCTTCCTGCTTTGGGCGATGGATCTGCACATCACTATGGTAGAGCTGATAGGCTTCCTTATGCTGATCGGTACTGTCGTAAATAACGGTATACTCTATGTAGACACCGTGAACCAATATAGAGAAGCCGGCATGGGTCTTGAAAAGGCTCTCATAGAGGCCGGAGCTACGAGGCTTCGTCCCATCATGATGACGACGCTCACTACCGTGCTCTCCATGCTCCCGCTCGCTATAGCGATAGGGGATTCCGGAGAGCTCATGCAGGGACTTGCCTTGGTAAATATCGGCGGACTCACCATGTCTACGATATTGGCGCTCTTGGTATTGCCCATTTGCTACAGCGTCATGAATAAGAAAAAGTCCGAGAAGCTTATATCCGTAGATTTTGATGAGATCTGAGGCAAAAACGGCAATAAAAATTTAAGCTAGAGGGAAGTTGCAGAAGCCAAAAGTGCTTACTTAGGATAAGATAATGATAATATCGCCGCCCACGCCCTGAGCTTAAGGGGCACGGAAGGTGGGATATAGACCTTATCGAGGATCGAAGGATGAGACGTAAATATTTAAATAAGAAGCATACGGTAAAGGCCGTAGCGTCCTCGCTGCTGATAGCCTCATTTTGCATAGCGGAGGCTTTGCCCGCAGCTGCGTCTCCCGAGTTTGCCCGTACGGAGGAAGAATGGGCGAGGCTCAGAGATGATAAGCTTGAATGGGATGAGATAGCGGATCTCGTACACGAGTATAACGCCACAGTGAAGGAAAATGAGCGCAGCTACCAAAACGACGAAAGAGATCTCGTGAGCGCGGAGGACGTAAGAGAGAGCCTTATCGAGCAGGCAGATGATTATGATAACATGGCCGCGGATCTCGCGGGTGTGAGCGAGTCGCAGGCTGCGAGCTATCGCGCCCTCGCTGCTCAGACCAGAGCTCAGGCCGAGGAAAGCGTCACGGACAGAAGCATCATCAGGCGGAACTATGACAGTATAGAAGCCTCGATCGTATTGAACACAAAGACGTATTTCCTAAATTATTACAGCGCCATAGAATCGCAGAAAAAGGCCGCCGCGAGCTATGAACTCACGAAATTAAGCTATAATTCTACGCAGAACCTTTTCAATGTGGGCATGGCCACGGATGTGGATGTCATGAGTGCGAAGGAAGCTATGCAGACGGCGGAAGCGGCTACCTTCAGCGCGGACGCCGCCGTAACGAGCGCTAGAAAGCTCCTTATCACGAACTGCGGCTGGAGCTACGAGTCAGAGCCCGAGATAGGGGAACTGCCGGAGCTCGATCTCGCGGCGATAAACAGCATAGACCTCAGCGCGGACATGACCGCGGCACTCGAAAATAACTATACCCTGCTGAACGATAGACAGATGCTCGCCAATACGAGCTCCGCAAATAATTATACCGAGCTCAGAACGAGATACCAAGATCAGCTCGATACCGATACCGATCAGGTGCGCTCCTCCGTGCGCTCGGCCTATGACGATATGATGATCGCGAAAGCTTCCTATGATAACTCCTCGGCGTCAAGGCAGCTCTCCGAAGACAGCTTTGCCGCGACCGCGAGGAATTATGAACTGGGCATTGTGAGCAAGACCGAGTATGATACGGCGGCCTATGAGCTCGAGAGCCTCAGATATGATGAGGAAATCGCACGTATCGCGCTGCTCGCGGCATATGTGAATTATCAGAGCTATGTAGACGGACTGGCTTCCGCGGGGACATCATAAGCGGATAAGACCCTGTACCGAGAAAGACTGCAAGAAGCCGGCTTACAAAAGATAAGGTACCCAAAGATATGGAGATCATGAAAAAGACGATGGGAGCTTCGGCGCTTACGCTCGCCGTAAGTCTCGCCATGAGCACGACGGTGTTCTCGGCACCTCCGTTTGACGATATACCCGAAGGTATGGATCAGAGCACCTATGATGCGCTTTATGACGGAGTAGTGGAGTGGTCGGAGCTCGAAGATCTGATAAGATACAGAAATCCTACATACACGTATTATTACGATGAGGCGAGCGGGACGCTCGATCAGCTTCAGAGCGCGATCAGTTCGGATATATTTGAATACAGATCCCAGCTTGCCGAGGCAGATGACGCGCTTGACGCTCTCTATGAGACTCAAAAACAGTTGCAAAGCGCGGGATCCGGAACAGAGACGGACGCGGCGCTTCAGATGTTACAGGTGACGATCGCGCAGGCCGAAGCGGGACGGGCGGAGCTCAAGGCGGGCATAAGCGAGCTCTCGAGGACGAACGCCCAGATCAACGGGACCCTCGTTGCATCGGGCACGAGCACAGGCGTGACCTCCAGACAGTCCGTAGATGTGCAGCTCTCTTCCGTCATGGATCAGCTTCAGTCCACGCTTGAGGGACTGATGATCTCCTACGAGCAGCTCGCTTCCAGCAGAAAGATCGTCGAAAAACAGGTCGGGCTATATGAAAGGCTCCTTAGTGTTCAGATGGATCTCTACGAGCAGGGGCTTGCGACCGCAGCAGAGGTCAATAGTGCGAGTGCGGATCTAAACAGCACGAAAGCGAGCCTCTCAAGCTTAGATTCGTCCATGTCGCAGATCGCGTCGGCGATAGGATCGCAGACGGGATATACGACGGATACGGTGCCCGAGATCGGCGGCGTGCCGGACCCCGATACGGCTTATGTGGAGGACGCGGATCTCGAGGCGGATATAGTAAAGGCCGCCGGCAGCAATTCAGTGGTTAAAGCTGCGGGGCTATCTGACGGCACAACAGCCGGAAATGACCTTCGCGATCGAAGCTATAACGAGGCCATGGGAAAGCTCACGGCTAAGATGAACGAGCTATATGCCGATATGAAAGAGAAGGCTCTGCTTTATGAAAGCTCTATGACTACATCAGAAAGAGCGGAGCGTAGCCTCTCCTCAGCCGAGACCATGTACTCGCTCGGAATGTTGAGCGCTGCGGAATACGAGGCGCAGATATTAAGTTATACGAGCTATAAGGTATCGGCGGAGCTTGCCAAGTTGAACCTCACATTATCCATAAATAATTACAAATGGGCCCTTTCAGGGGTGGTCAGCCTTGACTGAGATGGGGATGTAAGCTAAAATCTCCCCAAAGGAGGATGATCTATCATGGAATATGTAACAAAAGGACTTGAACCCGCGGACGCCCTCAGATATTTTGAGGAGATCTCTGCTATCCCCAGAGCTTCGCAGGATGAGGCTGCCATAGCCAATTATATCTGTGAGTTCGCGAAAGAGCATGGCCTTGAGTATCACAGGGATGACGCAAACAACGTGATAGTCAGGAAGCCCGCTTCAAAGGGCTGCGAGGACGTAGAGCCTCTCATGCTTCAGGGACATACCGATATGGTATGTGTAAAACTGCCTGACTGCGATCATGATTTCACGAAGGATCCGATCGAGCTGGAGATAAAGGACGGCTGGCTCACCGCTAAGGGCACTACGCTCGGAGCGGATGACGGCATAGCTGTGGCATATATGCTCGCTTTCCTTGCTAAGGAGGACTATGTACATCCCGAGCTTGAGTGCGTTTTCACGAGCATGGAGGAGATAGGCCTCCTGGGCGCGACAGCATTGGACGCGTCTTTGCTAAAGTCAAAGAGAATGATAAATATGGACGGCGGCGGTTCCGAAGAATATATGTCGGTAGTATCGAGCGCCGGCGGACAGGTCTATGACTTCTATCGCAAGCCCGAATTCGTAAAGGCGGAGGGCGACGCGGTCGACATGACTATCAGAGGGCTGCTGGGGGGCCATTCAGCCGTGACCATGACCGAGGGCAGGGGTAACGCGCTCAAGCTCATGGCGAGGATATTAGTCTCCCTTAAGAGAGCCATGCCCATCGAGGTCGCTTCGTTTGCGGGCGGTATGAAGATGAACGCTATCGTGAGCGATGCCGACGCTGTAGTGACAGTGCCCGCGGGGAAGGCTGACGAGGCTATGGAGATAGTCTCAAAAGTGGCCGATGATATAAAGAAGGAATACGCGGCAAGCGACCCCGGATTCACCTTCGCCTGTGAAAAGACCACGGCGGAGAAGGTCATGAGCCATGAAGACAGCGAGGCGCTCGTGAATTTCATGGAGATGCTCCCCGACGGTATACATGTCATGAGCCAAGAGATCAAGGACATGATCATTTGTTCGAGCAATGTCGGCGTATTGGAGATGACAGAGGACGGACGTATCCATGTACTGGACTGCATAAGATCCGCGGAGGAGAGCGTAAAGACCGCCATCAGCGAAAAGTATGAGCTGTTGGCATCTATGTGCGGATTCGAGGCCGTAAAGGGCACGCATTTCGGAAGCTGGGGCTATGATCCCGCCTCTAAGCTTCGCGCTGCCTGCTCCAAGGTCTACGAGAAGCTGTACGGCAGACCTCTGGAGTTCATAACTACACATGGCGGACTTGAGTGCGGAGAGATAAAGGCAAAGATACCCGATCTCGATATAGCTTGTATGTGCGCGACCGCAGAAGGGGCGCACACGACCGATGAGAGGCTGAACCTAGAGTCCTTTAAGAGGATATATGACTGCCTGCTCGGGATATTTGAAGAGCTCTGCGCATGATAATAAGGGCATGTGAAGGCGAAAAAAGAGAAGGGCTGATCCCTTCTCTTTTTTCCACATCAATATATCTAAAGAGGTTACATCTCGGCAATAAGCAGGTCCACTTGTACGGTATTGAAAGTAAGCGCCTCTCTATCATCCTCTGTGTCTTTCGATGCTTTCAGCCGGTCAGCTTCAATGTGAAAGCTTCCCTCCGGAGCTATATGTATGACACCCCGCGCAATTGCCGCCGCATCCTGCGCATCCACAACATCTGCCTGCCTTGTGGTCTCTATACACATGCCTGATAGCTAAAACGAGAAGCACAGCTACTACCAAAAAAATGACAAGATCTATCGCTATCATGTCGCATCCTTTCTCCTTACAAAAAATATGTTAGTCTAAACTAACCTTTTTGTCAAGACTTATTGTAAATAAAATTTTTAAATGTTATAATCGACCCATAGAAAGTTGATATTGCCAAAGGACATTGGGGTGGTGCCGTGATATGACATCGACCTTCGGTGATATATTATACCACAAGGAAAAGAGATCATGACAGTAAAAAAGAATCGCGAGTCA
>CAZQFD010000006.1:0-15482 GCA_964592535.1 uncultured Lachnospiraceae bacterium
CTCTTTATAGGATCTTGACACCTCTTTTATCTCTTTTACGGGGCTTCCATAGGCTATACGGGCGCTTATATCCGCACCGCAAAGGATCTTGTCTATGCCCTCCGCGCAGGCCAATATCTCCGCCTCCGTATCGGCTCCCTCGGTACTCAGCTCCTTTACGACCACGATGTCGTTCTCATCTACCGTAGTCACGAAATCGCGATCCTCGTCCTTAAAAAAATGTTTTATGACATCCGCCGTATGCGCCTCAGCGGCTTCGGTCTCTATGAGCAACACCACCCTGTCCGCGGTTATATCTATGCGCATCTTTTTCGCTCTATTGTAAATATCTATCAGGAGCAGGTTGTCGAGAAGCAGATTTTTTATAAAGCTGTCCTTATCGAATTTTTCTTTATAAGCAATGTTGAGATTTTCAAGCTGCAGCGCGGCGAGCCGAAGGCTCATACGGGAGTTCAACTCCGACCCGTTCGCCACGACTATATATTCGGCCTCACGGTCGTCGAATACTTTATACATGAGCATATCGCCTATCGACTGCTCTATAGCGTCAGAGACGCCGAAAGCCTCTATGATCCGTTCATTCAGATCGTTTATGTCTCCGGTCCTGTTTATGACCCGACCGTTCGTATCACACACCGCTAGTGAAGAATGAGTGACGTTCCTTATCCCGTCTATAGCGCTTTGTATCACCTGCCCGGTAAGCATTTGTCCAGCCCTCTTTCCTGTCTGTAAAAGTGCACAAAATAAACTATCTATTTTATAATCAAATTATAGGAAATTCAATAGAGATCTATCAAAATATACAAAAAAGTTTTTTGGGAATTGTGCACATTGATCTTCGGAGATCTTTTGACCTTTTAGCCGTAAGCTTTTCTAAAAGCCGCGTCACGTCACGAGAGCGACGCCCTCACACGCAAATATCGTCCTTTATCTTTGAAAAAGCCGCCTCTTTTATCCCGCTTATATTCATGATCTCCTCTATATTTGAAAAGCCCCCATAGGTCTCTCTGTAATCTATGATCGACTGGGCGCGGGCCTCTCCGATACCGTTAAGCTCCATAAGCTCCTCTTTCGTAGCCGTATTTATATTTATCTTGCCCTCGTCTTTATTTGATACTTCCTTAAGCGCGTTTAGGAGCGCCTCTTTGCTTATCTCCACGCCGTCTATCGTTATCACATCGCTCGAGTCATCGGTCTCGGAGCCTCCCTCTGCCATACCGTCCGAGCCTTCATAGCCGCCCGCGGCTTTGTCAGATGCGGCGCTTTCTTCTTCGTTTTTTAAAGCAAGCTCAAGTATGGCCTTAAGCCTTTCTTCTATAAGAGCCTCTACCTCCTGCCTCTGAGCCTCGCTTAGCCCGTTAAGCTCCGAAAGCTTTATCGTCTCTCCTTCTTCCTCTTCAAGACCAAGAGAGCTTATCACCTCGCCTCCCGCGCCGAAAAATACATAAAAAGCAACCGATAGCAAAAGACCGGCTGCTATTATCGCTCTTTTCAGATATTTTAGATCCTTCATGATCAGTGAAACGGAGATCCTTAGTATAGGTCTATGATAGCAAAGCGAAAAAGGATCTACAAGCGGTTTTTCTTCATGTTCCGCCTATCTTGTCGCTTCGTAAAGCTTCTTTAGGTCTTTCGGCTCGAAGCGATATTTTGTATTACAGAAATGACAGACCGCCTCTACCGGCTCGCCGTCGGATATGAGCTTTTCTATCTCCGTCTTCCCGAGGCTGACTATGGCGCTGTCTATCTTCTGCCTTGAACAGCCGCATTGAAAGCTCACGGGCCGTTTATCTAAGATCTCAAGTCCCATATCACGGAGCAGCTCGTTAAGTATATCCTCAGGCCCCATGCCGTCGTCAAGGCAGGAGGTCACCGGCCTCATCTCGCCGAGGCGTTCCTCCAGCTTCGAGATCACGTCCTCCGAAGCGTCCGGCATGAGCTGGAGGATGAATCCGCCCGAACGCTTTACGGTATTGTCCTTTTCCATGAGGACTCCGAGCGACACCGAAGACGGCACCTGCTCCGAGGCGGCAAAATAATAGGTCAGATCCTCCGCTATCTCTCCCGAGATGAGCGGCACCTGCCCTGTATACGGCTCCTTTAGACCTATGTCCTTGATGACGGAGAGCGTGCCCTTTCCTATCGCTGCTGCTACGTCCAATTTGCCTTTTTCATTTGCAGGTATGAGCACGAGCGGCTCACCCGGAAAGCCTTTCACCTTACCGTCGGATCGTGCGGACACGGTAAGGCTCCTTACGGGGCCGTCCCCTTCCATCTTAAGTGTGAGCCTGTCTTCCTCACCTTTCATATCTATGCCCATCATGAGCGCGGCGGACATGAGCCTTCCGAGCGCGACGGTCACTACCGGAGAAGTGCCGTGGGCCTTCCTCGCGTATTCCACCGTATCCCTGTCCGTGATACAAAAGGCTCTTACCATACCGGAAAGAGCCGTCGCTCTGAGCACATGATCATTTTCAAACATTCGATATACCCGGGTCGACTGTCTCTCAGCCGTCCTTTCTTTAACTTACGAAAGGGCCCGGAGCCTTAAGCTTTGCGGCCCGTTTGGTTTAGTCAAGCGCCTAAAAACTCCTTACATACCCGCTCATAGGCCCCTACGGGATCTTCGGCCTTCGTGATAGGCCTCCCCACTACTATGAAGTCCGTACCTATGGCTCTTGCGTCCGCGGGCGAGGTGACTCTCACCTGATCTTGGGTGTCGGCTCCCGGATAGCGTATGCCGGGCGTCACCGTAAGGAACTCATTTCCGCAGGCCTCCTTTACCATAGCCGCCTCTAAAGGCGAGCAGACCACGCCGTCAAGGCCAGCCGCTTTGGTATTCTCGGCATATCTCACTATAGTATCATTGATGGAGGCGTTTATGAGGAGCTCCTTTTGCATACGCTCCTCAGAGGTCGAGGTGAGCTCAGTCACCGCTATGAGGAGCGCTCTTTCCCTCCCCGCCTCGCGAGCCCCTTCTTCGAGACCGTCTAAGGCATACTTCATCATCTCTATCGTCCCGGCAGCGTGAAGGTTCGTCATGTCCACGCCCAGGAGCGCAAGGTTTTTCATTGCCTTTTTTACAGTCATAGGTATATCATGAAGCTTTAGATCCAGGAATACGTCATGACCTCGTCCCTTTATCTCTCTCACTATAGCGGGCCCCTCTCCGTAAAACAGCTCCATGCCTATCTTCACAAAGGGCTTTGTATCTGTGAACCTATCGAGGAAAGCATAGGTCTCCGCTCTGTCTTTAAAATCGAGCGCTATTATCACATCTTTCTTTTTCATGATCTCCTCCGCGATATAAATTCAATGTGCCTTTCCCACTATATCCATAAGGCGTTCTATGCCATACTCATCCATCTTTTCGGGAAGCGCTTTCGAGATATTTTTACAAGCATATGGATCCACAAGATTGGCCGCTCCTATCTCTACGGCGGAAGCTCCGGCATACATCATCTCTATCACGTCGTCCGCGCTCTCGAGGCCTCCCACGCCTATGATGGGTATCTTTACCGCGTCATAGACCTGATATACCATGCGCACGGCGACGGGCTTTATCGCAGGACCCGAAAATCCCGCGGTCCCTGTGCTTACTATCTTTTTGCCCGTCCTCGGGTCTATCCTCATGCCGAGGAGCGTATTTATGAGCACCAGCCCGTCCGCCCCCGCGTCCTCACAGGCTCTCGCTATGCTCACTATATCGGTGACATTGGGAGAGAGCTTCATGTATATCGGTTTTTTGCATTCCCGCTTGACCGCTTCGCAGACAGAGGCCGCCCCTATGCAGTCCTGTCCGAAGGCCATGCCGCCTCCGTGGACATTTGGACAGCTTATGTTTATCTCAAGTATGGCTATATCCTCTGTCTCATCGAAACGCTTCGCGGTATATACATATTCGTCGATCGAAAAGCCGGATATGTTGGCGATGAGAGGCTTATGAAAGACCTTCCTAAGCTTAGGCAGTTCCTCCGATATGACCGCCTCCACTCCCGGATTCTGAAGTCCGATCGCGTTTATGACGCCGGACTTACACTCCGCAATGCGAGGGAGCGGATTACCGTAACGGGACTCCTTAGTAGTCCCCTTTAACGCTATGCTCCCCATCACGTCGAGATCGTAAAACTTTGCCATCTCATATCCGAAGCCGAAGGTGCCCGAAGCGGGTATGATAGGGCTATCAAGCTCAACATCGCCCAGCTTGACTCTCATATCAGTCATCAAAGCTCACCTCCCAGCTCTTAAATACGGGGCCGTCCACGCACACTCTCTTCGGGCCACCCGTCGTCTCCATAGAGCAGCCCATGCAGGCTCCGAAGCCGCAACCCATACGCGCCTCAAAGCTCAGCTCGCCCTCCGCAGCACGCTCCCTAAAATGCCTATGCAGAGCTTTCAACATAGGCATCGGTCCACAGGTGTAATAATAGTCTATGTCCTCGCAAAGAGCGTCGGTCACAAAACCTTTTATGCCGTAAGAGCCGTCGGCTGTGGTCACTAAGGTCTCAAGGCCGAGCTTCGCAAACTCGTCCTCATAAAATATCTGAGAGCTTTCATTAAAGCCGAGCACGGCCGTGAGCTTTGCCCCGTTTCGTTTAAGCCTTTTAGCGAGGCCGTAAAGCGGAGGCACTCCTACCCCGCCGCCTATCAGCGCGATGTGGGCCCTGCCTTCTGCCGCATTCATATCAAAACCGTTCCCGAGTCCTGTCAGCAGATCGAGGCTCTCGCCCTTTTTGAGTCTCGACATATGCTCGGTCCCGTCTCCTACGACCTTATAGATAAGGTCGATACCCTTCTCATCCCAGTCGCAGACCGAGATGGGACGTCTCAGATAATAGCCATCGAGCTTGATATTTACGAACTGTCCCGGCGTTTTTATATCCTCGGTCTTTCCTAAGAGCCTCATCTTATAGGTCTTTTCCGCTATGAGGATATTCTCCGAGACTTCAAATAAAGCCTTTTTATACATATCTCTTTACCATCATCTTCTGCCAATATCGATCATCTCAATAAATATACAGCATAAAGGTGATAAAGTCGATAGTTTTCGGCCACATCGGCTCAGCCGAGATAGGCTTTTTTTACCTGCTCGTTGGATAAAAGCTCCGTGCCGCTGCCCTTGAGCGTGATACGCCCGGTCTCCAGCACATAGCCCACATCGGCTATCTTAAGGGCCATGTTCGCGTTCTGTTCGATGAGCAGCACCGTCACACCCTGTTTATTTATCTCTCTGATGATGTCGAAGATACCCTTTACTATCAGCGGGGCAAGGCCCAGAGACGGCTCGTCCATCATGATGACCTTCGGCCTTGACATGAGCGCCCTGCCCATGGCCAGCATCTGCTGCTCACCGCCCGACAGCGTACCCGCCGCCTGCCAAGAGCGTTCCTCAAGCCTCGGAAAGAGATCGTATATCCAGCGAAGATCCTCACCAAGATCGTCCTTTCGAAGATAGGCTCCGATACGCAGGTTCTCCACCACTGTAAGATCCGGGAATACACGGCGGCCCTCCGGCACCAAGGTGATCCCCTTTGAGACGATCTGATCCGGGGACAGGGCCGTGATGTCCTCAGCCTGAAGACGGATACGGCCCGCAGCAGGCTTTACCAAGCCCGCTATGGCCCTAAGCGTTGTGGATTTTCCGGCGCCGTTCGCCCCGATAAGCGTGACTATCTTCCCGTAGGGCACATCAAAAGATATATCCTTTACGGCTTCTATGCCGCCGTAGCTGACTTTAAGTCCGTCGATCCTAAGCATCGTCGCTCACCCCCAAATATGCGTCTATCACGCGTTGATCGTTCTGCACCTCCTGCGGCGTGCCTTGAGCGATGAGCCTTCCAAAGTCGAGCACATATATACGCTCGGAGATCTGCATGACGAGATCCATGTGGTGCTCGATCATGAAGATAGAAAGATCGTATTTTGAACGGATCTCCTTTATAAATTCGGTAAGCTCTTGAGTCTCCTGCGGGTTCATGCCTGCGGCAGGCTCGTCCAACAATAAGAGCTTGGGCTCCGTAGCCAAGGCCCTCGCGATCTCAAGACGCCGCTGTATACCGTAAGGAAGAGATCCTGCGATCTCATCTCTTAGCTCTAAAAGTCCTTGCTCCTCCAAAAGGTCCATCGACTCCTCACGCATACGCCTCTCTACTTTTTTGTTAAGGCGGAAGGTCGCGGAGAGGAAGTTCTGCTTAGCCCTCATGTGCTTTGCGATCAGCACATTGTCAAGTACGGAAAGCGAGGAGAAAAGTCGTATATTCTGAAAAGTACGGGCGATACCGATCCGAGTTATCTTATCGGGAGTAGGGCTTATGACCTCATTGAAAAGGCCCTTCCCTTCTCCCCGATATTCCCTGGCCGCCTTGCCCTTTGGGTAGTTCTCCACTATAGGCTCTCCCTGAAAGGAGATCCTCCCGTTTGTAGGCTCATATACACCGGTGATACAGTTGAACGCGGTAGTCTTTCCCGCACCGTTCGGACCGATGAGTGCTACTATCTCTCCCTTATCGACATCCAAGGAGAGATCGTTCACGGCCACTACTCCGCCGAACTGCATAGTGATATGTTCCACATTAAGGATATTCTCGTTCATGCTCTCTCCTCCTTCTTTGGATCGGCAGCCTTACGACGTCGAAAGAGGTCCGTCAGCTCCTTATCCCCCATGATGCCCCGTCGGAAGAACAGCACTGCGATCATGATGATGACCGAGAATACCACCATCCTAAAGCCGTTACGCATAAGCGGCACCTTGAGCGTTCCGGTGATCACGAAATAGCCAAGCCATATCATAAGCAGCAAGGCGACCATCCAAAGCAGCACTATCTTCCACATACGATGAGTGGTCTTATGCTCCCTTCGTGTGAGCAATACCGACGCGCCCAATACCACGACTGCAAAGAGCACGATAAAAGCCAGACGCTTAGGGTCGTCTGCTGCGCTAAAGGTCATCTCGCTGTCCAGAAAACGCAGCCACCATTCAGAGCAGGCCACATAGAGGAAGGTCGAGATACAGGATCCCGAGAGCGAGCCTATGCCGCCGATCACCACTATGAGCAAGATCTCATAGGTCATCGTAGAGGTATAGACCTTGGCCTGAGCATTATTGGCATACATGGCGAACAGCGCGCCTCCCACTCCCGCGAAGAACGAGGATATGCAGAAAGCGAGACGCTTATGCTTCGCCAGATCTATCCCCATGGCCTCAGCCGCTATCTCATCCTCTCTGATAGCCTTGAAGGCACGTCCGTAGGAGGAATTTATCAACATCACGATGAGCGCGATACAAACGATGGCTATGAGGAACGGAAAAAAGGTCGATAGCCTCAGCACCACATTTCCGTCGGCGTCAGTGATATTAAAGTTTGAAAATGTGGGGATCTGCGTTATCATATTGGCGCCGTTCGTTATGGATCCCAGAGCCTGCCATTGGAAGACGGCGCGGATGATCTCGGCAAAGCCCAAGGTAGCGATAGCAAGGTAGTCGCTCTTCAGCCTGAGCACCGGAAGGCCGATGAGATAGGCAAAGAAGGCCGCTACCAGCCCGCCCAATATTATCGCGAGCAGCACTCCCAATATAAGTCCGGTCGGCGTATCTAAGCCTCCGAAAAGGTCCGGCAAAGAAAAGTTTACCGCCGAACCTCCGTAAAGATAATATACCGAGTCCTTAGCGGAGAGCGGCACCGTGAGTATGGCATAGGTATATGCTCCCAGCAACATGAAACCGGCCTGCCCGAGGGAGAAGAGCCCCGTGAAACCGTTCAAAAGGTTCATGGACGCCGCTACCAAAGAATAGACCGCGCCTTTTTTCAGTACTATGAATAATTGACTCGTGGGGGAAAGTGTATTCTCAAGCAGCACCACCAAGGCCAATATAAGGGTCGCGCAGACGAGTCCGACGACCGCGCCTTTTTTGCTTTCTTTTACTTCTGTCATTTAAGGCACCTCCTCAGACTTTATCTGTAGCCTTTTCGCCGAAGAGACCGGTGGGCCTGAATACCAGGATCACTATCAGCAGCGCAAAGGTGAAGGCGTCTACGAAGGTAGTCGCCCCGTCAAACGGCAGGATCTTTACAAAGTTCTCGCAGATACCGATGATAAAGGCTCCGATGACCGCACCAGGGATGGATCCGATACCTCCGAATACCGCCGCTACGAAGGCTTTAAGGCCCGGCATGGAGCCTGAGGTCGGCACGATGGCGGAGTAATTAGTGAAATAGAGCATGGATCCGATCGCCGCCAGGGCGGAGCCGATGACGAAGGTGATAGAGATCACGTTATTGATCTTTATACCCATGAGCTGGCTAGTCTCAAAGTCCTTGGCCACCGCACGCATGGCCATACCGATCTTGGTATGGTTGATGAGCTGTGTGAGCACGAGCACTAAGGCCACTACCAAAAACGGCGTGACGATCACCACCCATTTGATAGGTGTCCCTGCTACCGTCACCGTGTCCGATAAAAAAGGTATCGTGGGATAGGTCATAGGCTGACCACCGGTGATATAAGTAGCGGTATTTTGAAGCAGGTAGCTCACGCCGATGGCAGAGATCATGACACTCATCCTGGGGGCTGTGCGCAAGGGCTTATAAGCCACTCTCTCGATAGTAAAGCCGAGGATGACCGTCAGGATCAGCACAAGGATCATGCCGGCCGGCATGACAGCAGCGGCCGGAAGATATGCCGCGAGGCTTGAGGATAAGTATATCCCCATCAGACCGGCTACCATAAACACATCACCGTGCGCAAAGTTTATAAGACGCAGTATGCCGTATACCATGGTATAGCCGATGGCGATCAACGCGTACTGTCCTCCCACCGAGATACCGAACAATAGGGTGGATATGAAATATTCCATCTAGGTCCCTCCATAAAACATAAAACGAGGCGCCGGACTCTAAGAGATCCGGGACCGTCCGGAAAAATATCGTGGCGGGGACCATGGATCCCCGCCAAGCATACATGATTCCACTCGGAACAAACATTCTTATTCAGCTATGGTCTGAACGGTCTCAAGCTCCCAAGCTCCATCGTTAGTAGAGTGCTTGATATAAGCTGTGTCGCGGACCGCGTCACCGTCCTCATCGTCGAAGGCGATGTGTCCGGATACTCCATCAAGCTCCACATCCCAAAGAGCGACTTTGATGTCCGCGGGGTCTACAGATCCGGCATCCTCTATAGCTTTGAGCGCCACATAGTAAGCGTCATAGCCCATAGCGGAGACAGCTGAGATAGTATCGTTGCCACCGTTATCATCGAGCGCACCGTCGGATGTATTGATAAACTCCTTGAAACCCTCATCAAAGGCCTCATTTCCGCCCTCCTGATAGAAGGTGGAGACATAAAGCTGTATGTCGGTACCGTTCGCGGCCTCAAGGACCATGTTGTCATCCAGGGTGTCAGATCCTAAGAACGGGATCTCGATACCTAAGGAAGCCGCCTGAGTGATTATCTGAGTAGCGTAGGCAATGGACACCGGCGTAAAGATGACATCCGCGCCCTGATCCTTTGCCTTGTTCAGGTAAGAGTTGAAATCCGAGTTGTTCGTAGGGAAGGAGTCGGTGATGACCGTGCCTCCCGCTGCTTCAAACGCATCGGTAAAATATTTGATAAGACCCTGATCGTACTCGTTTCCGGCCTCTCCTAAGCAGTATGCCACCTGAGCGTCGAAGCTGTCTAACGCGAAATTAGCCAGCACCGTCCCTTGGAAGGGGTCTAGAAAACATATCCTGAAATAGTAGTCGTTTCCGGCTGTCACCTGAGGGTTAGTACATGTGACTCCGATAGCGGCGATGCCCGCGCTTCCGAAGGTAGGACCTCCGGCGATGGATACCCCCGATCCATAGGATCCCAATACGAGCGCTACGCCCTCACTTACCAACTGGGAAGCGGCAGTAGGCGCTTTATCCGTAGTGGAACCGTTATCGGCATAGACAAGCTGTACGGTGTATTCCGTGTCGCCTACCGTGACCGTAGGTGTCTCTGCGTTAGCATACTGCATACCCAGCATCTCCTTCTTACCGCCTGAAGCGGAATCTCCGGTAGAGGGCTCGAATACGCCTATCTTGACTACATTATCTCCGGCCGCTGCCGTCGAGCTTTCCGTAGTAGTGTCATCTGCAGCAGTATCACTGCTGCTTGAAGCGCTGCCGCAACCTACCAAAGCCGTCATCAGCAGAGCGACGGTCAGCGCGATCGCAAATAGCTTTTTCATAAATGATTCCTCCAAACTTTTATGATAACGGACGATCTCGTCCTCTCCTCCCCACGGTGAGTTATCGCTCTCCGCAGAAAATATAGGCTTTATTATAGCAAAGCGTAAAACTAAATGCAAGAATACTCTACTGTAAACGCGTAAAAACAAAAGACCGGCATATGCCGGCCTTAAGATACCCTCATGGCAAGGGGAAATGACAGGCTACCTGATGTCCGTCCTCAAGCTCCCTCATATCCGGCTCCTTTTCGGCACAGAGCTCCGTAGCATAAGGGCAGCGCGTACGGAAACGGCAGCCCGAAGGCGGATCTATGGGGCTAGGGATCTCCCCCATAAGCAGTGTCTGCCCATCGTTACGGAGCCTCGGATCCGGTCTTTGCACCGCGTCCAGAAGGAACTTGGTATAGGGGTGCGCGGGATGCCCGAACAGCTCCGACGTCTGCCCCACCTCACAGAGCTTTCCCAAAAACATGACACAGACCCGATCAGAGATGTGTCTTACCACGCTCAGGTCGTGAGAGATGAAGAGATAGGTCAGATGATAGCGCTCCTGCAGATCCGACAGCAGGTTCAGCACCTGAGCCTGTATGGACACATCCAGCGCCGACACCGGCTCGTCGCAGACGATGAGCTTCGGATCCAGCGCCAATGCTCTCGCTATACCGATACGCTGCCGCTGGCCGCCCGAGAACTGGTGAGGATACCTATGCAAAAACTCCGTGGGTATGCCCACTTCTTCCATCAATTCGAGCACACGCGCTCTAAGGCTTTCTTTATCTTTATATATCTTATAAGTCCGAAGCGGCTCCGATATGATCTTCTCAACGTTGATCCGAGGATCCAAGGAAGCATAGGGATCCTGAAATATGATTTGAGCCTGCCGTCTAAAGTCCTTTAGGTCTTTTTCCTTGCTCTTCGTCACATCTTTGCCGTCAAAGATCAGTTTTCCGGAGGTCATGTCGATGAGCCTTAAAAAAAGACGCCCCAAAGTGGATTTTCCGCAGCCGCTCTCCCCTACCAGCGCAAGCGTCTCGCCCACGTAGATGCTCAGATCCACATCGGAGACCGCATGGACGCACTCTCTCCGTCTGCCAGCTATGGGAAATTCTTTGACCAGACCTTTGGCTTCTAAGAGGACTGTCCGTTCAGTCATAGGCGCTCCACTCCTTTTTCATATTGAAAACAGTAAGCCGCGTGCTCAGGCCCTACGGGATAGAGCTTCGGCTTCTCCCGCCGGCATCTCTCCTCGGCCATATCGCAACGCGTACAAAAGGCACAGCCTTTGGGGAGCTTCAGCAGATTGGGCACAACTCCGCGGATACTGTAAAGACGCTCCTTTTTATCATTTAACTGAGGTATGGAACGCAGGAGCCCGAGCGTATAGGGATGGGCGGTATTTTCAAAAAGGGAAAAAGTCTCCGCCTCCTCCATGATCCGTCCCGCGTACATGACATATACATAGTCGCACATCTGCGCCACCACGCCCATGTTGTGGGTGATGAGCAGGATCGATGTGCCGTTTTCATCTCGAAGGCGCTTCATGAGCTGTAGGATCTGGGCCTCGATAGTCACATCCAACGAAGTAGTAGGCTCGTCCGCGATCAAAAGCTCCGGCTTGCAGACCATGGCCATAGCGATCATAACTCGCTGACGCAGGCCTCCTGAGAGCTGGTGCGGATATGAATCATAGCGTTTTTCAGGTTCCGAGATCCCCACTTCTCTAAAGACCTCCAGCACCCGTTTTTTCGCTTCGGCTTTAGAGACCTTTTGATGTAACAGTATGGCCTCCCTCACCTGTCTGCCTACGGTATATACGGGGTTCAAAGATGTCATGGGCTCCTGAAAGATCATAGAGATCTTGCTTCCGCGGATACGGCGCATCTCCTTTGGTGAGTACTGAAGGAGATCCTGCCCGTCAAGGAGGATCCGACCCGCGACGATCTTGCCGGGAGCATTGACCAGTCTCATGACGGACATGGCGGTCATGCTCTTTCCGCAGCCGCTCTCTCCCACCAATCCCACGATCTTTCCTTTGGGTATGTCGAGCGAGATACCGTCCACCGCCGGGAGCACGCCCTTATCCGTACGGAACTCGGTCCTAAGCCCCTCGACTTTCAATGTATGCTCCATAAGTCATCCCCTCTCATTGCTGTTTTAAGTGCGGATCCAGGACGTCTCTAAGGCCGTCTCCTAAGAAGTTGAAGGCCAATGCTAAGATCAGTATAGCTACGCCGGGGGCGATAGCCATCACCGGGTTAGTAAACAGATAGCTCTTGCCTTCCGTCACCATGAGGCCCCAGCTCGTGGAAGGAGGCTGGGCCCCGATCCCCAAAAAACTGAGGCTGGACTCCGACAGGATAGCTCCGGGGACATTCAGCGTGAACATAACGATAAGGGATGGCATGCAGTTGGGGAGGATATGGCGAAACATGATCGACCACTTACTGACCCACATACTACGAGCCGCTTCGACATATGCCTGTTCCTTTAGAGAAAGCGTCTGGGAACGAACGACACGCGCTGTACCGGCCCAGCCTACGATGGCCAAGGCCACGAAGATATTGATAGTACCGCTGCCCAAGGTATACATGACCACCATCGCGAGCAGCAACGATGGGAATGCGAGCGTCACGTCCGCGAGACGCATGATCGCGAGGTCTATCCATCCTCCCATATAGCCCGCTAAAAGTCCCAGCACAACGCCCACGGTCATAGACAAAAACGTAGGGCATAGGCCGATCACAAGCGATACGCGTGCGCCGTAGATCATACGGCTGAGCACGTCTCGGCCCAACTGATCCGTGCCCAAAAGGTGTTCAAGAGACGGTCCCTGGAGGCGGTTCAGGAGATCCTGCGCCGTGGGATCGTAGGGAGCCACAAAAGGCGCGAAGATCGCGGCCAAAGCTATGATCAATATCACTATCGCGGAAAAAACGGCCAGTTTATTCTGGCGGCACATCTCGCGCAGTTTATCCCTTATGGTATCGCTCTCTCCGATCTCAGCCGCATGGGCCGCCTCCTGAAGCTCTGTGCGGATCATTTTATCCTCAGTATTCATGGAAGGCCCTCCTTTTAGCTTTCTCGGATCCTGGGGTCTACGACGGAGTACATAAGATCCGCGACCAGATTACCCAATATTATCAAAACAGTGGCAAGGATCACCGTACCCTGTAAAAGCGGCATATCCCGATAAGATATAGCGTCCGCCGCCAGTCTGCCTATGCCGGGGATCCCGAAAACGCTCTCCGTGATGACGGCTCCCGAGAGCAGCGAAGGCACTTGTATAGCCATCATAGTTATCACGGGCAGCAGCGCATTCTTGAATGCGTGGCCTATGATGACTCCACGCTGATCCTGTCCTTTAGCCCATGCGGTACGGATGAAATCCTCTTGGAGCACCTCGGCAAGATTAGACCTCACAAGACGTGCGATGGTGCCCGCGGAGGACCAGCCGAGGACTATAGCCGGCAGCACATAGCTTTTCCAGCTCGATACTCCCGACACGTCGAACCATCCAAGTTTATAGGAAAATATATATTGGAATAAAAGCGCCGCCCAGAATACCGGCATCGATACTCCGACCAGAGAAAAACCCATAAACATCCTGTCCACAAGAGTATTTTTTTTGATGGCGGAGATGATACCCGCTGGGATCCCTATGACCCACGCCACACAGACCGCCCCGATGGAGAGCTTCAGCGTGTATGGAAAGGCTTCGGCAAGTAAGGATGATACATCTCGGTTCAGCTTATAAGACTGTCCGAAATCTCCGTGAAGGATATTGACGATGTATCGGAAAAAACGTACCATGACCGGGTCGTTCAATCCGTAATATTCTGTCATCCTCTCCACTACATCCGCACGAACGTGCTCCTGCATCATAACGACGATGGGGTTTCCGGGGATGACATTCAACATCAAAAAAATTATCAATATCACGCCAACCAGTACCGGGATCGACACCAATATACGTTTAAGGATCTTTCTCAGCAATCGGTCGCCTCCTTTTCCGGATATTAGCACCGGATGTTTTTATATATAAGCAGTAGGGTGCAAAACTCCTGCACCCTACTGATAGACCTCATCTATTTGCGATCAGTTTATGCTGACATTGCGATAGTAGTTATTTGACCAGCCGTTCCAAGATACGGTGAAGCCCTCTACCCTGTCGTTGACCACGAAGAGGTGTTCTTTCGCGTACAGGGGCACCCAAGCCGCATCCTCCTGGATTATCAGCTCCTCAAGAGCCTGATATTCGGCGATCCTCTCGTCCTCATCCACGATCCCGCGAGCGGCCGCAACACGGGCGATGGCTTCTTCATTAGAATAGTTCAGCGATCTTAGTACCGTATTATCGGCGGTGCCGAAAAAGGTATAGATGAAATTGTCGGGGTCGTTGAAATCGGCGGACCAACTGGAGGTATAACACATTATCTCTCCGCTTCGGCGAAGATCCATCATAGTCGCCGCGTCTAATGTCTCTATGGTGACATTGACACCTATCTCGGCCCACTGCGCCTGTACTATCTGTACCAGATCTCTCGTAGTGGAATCCGCCTCAGAGGAGATGGTGAAGGTAAGATCAAAACCGTCGGCATAACCGGCTTCCGCAAGCAACGCCTTGGCCTCTTCCACATCATACTCGATCTCCGGAAGATCCGCGTTATAGCCTATAAGCCCGATCGGGAAGATACCGTTTTGCACTACGCCGCGGCCTCCGTACAACGCATCTAGGATCGCCTGACGGTCTACGCCGCGCTGCAGGGCCTTACGCACGAGGACATTGTCCAAAGGCTCGAAAGCTTCATTAAGCGCTATGTAATATATGCCCACACGCATACCAGAGACGATATTATCGGCGTAGTCGGGGTCGTTTAAGAAGTAATCAGCCTGACTCGGAGCGTTGTCCAGATCTAGTATATCCAGTTCTCCGGTCTCGTACATCATGCGCATGGTATCCTGATCGTCGATGAACTTCATGACAAGGCCTTCGCATGCGGGCGCGCCCGACCAGCAATCTTCATTTGCTACCAATACTATCTCACTGTTGAAGGTCCAGCTGTAGAAGATGAACGGGCCGGTCCCGATAGTAAGAGACGGCTCGATACCAAACTCTTCGCCCGCGGCTTCTGTCGTCTCTTCATCAAGGATGGACGCTCCCGGAGTCGTAAGTCCGGCGAGGAAGGCCGCGTAAGGCTGTTCCAGCGTGATCTTAAAGGTATAGTCGTTGATGATCTCAAAGCCCTCAAGAGTATCAGCGCTTCCTTCCATC
>CAZQFD010000007.1:0-250 GCA_964592535.1 uncultured Lachnospiraceae bacterium
GCTCAGAGAAATCATGGCGGAGCTTATGAGCTGATATATCATATCCGAGCTTATGCTTGAAACGGTTCAATACGGTCTGGATACCGCTTGAAGTGAGCTGCTTTCCATCCCTACTGACCATAAGATAAGGTCTATCAAAGGGACAGGCTCCTATATATGTTTTGATAAAGTCTATCGTGGTCTTTCCTATGGGGACGAGCCTTTCTTTATCTCCTTTTCCAAGGACTATGACGAAACTTTTGTCCAAGTT
>CAZQFD010000007.1:260-11154 GCA_964592535.1 uncultured Lachnospiraceae bacterium
TAAGGCCTTTAAGAAGTCCTAAGACCTCGGAGAGTCGAAGGAGTGAATCGTCAAAAAGGAGAAGTATCAAAGTATTCCGAAGGTTTATCCATTCGATAGAAGAAATCTTACAATTGAATAGCTCATGTCGTTGCTCATCGCTCAGATAATTGACCATACGCTTCTTTGCTTTCCTGACAGCTACATCCTTATAAGAAAAATCTTTTATATAACCCATATCATTACAGAAATGGATGAAAGCTCTGAGATGTACCATATAAGTGGTCTTAGTAGCTGAACTTTTCTTTCTATCACTATAGACGGCCATGCTATAGCCT
The DNA here is from genome assembly GCA_964592535.1 of uncultured Lachnospiraceae bacterium. Taxonomy (GTDB): domain Bacteria; phylum Bacillota; class Clostridia; order Lachnospirales; family Lachnospiraceae; genus Avilachnospira. The sequence goes on from CAZQFD010000007.1 coordinate 578, forward strand.
TCTATATCTTCTAAAGAAAGTTCTTCAAGCTCTACATCATCTTTTCCTGACCACGAGAGGAACAGTGGGACGATGACCTTATAGTTTTCTATAGTAGCTTCAGAGGCCCCACGCACTGCCTTCAGATACGTCATCTTGCCAAGAGCTTCTCTTAGTTTCATAGTAAGTGAAATCCTCGTATAAAAACTGCTCAAAATCTTCAGTAAGACAATCACTGAAATACGGGTCGGCTCTCCACTTTTTTATCAATCTATCCGTATCACGTTTTCTAAGAGAAGGCAAGCCACCAGTAGAAGCCATGACTCTAAATAAAGACGGATAGACTTGTTTGATGAGGAACACCTCTTTTCTATCGATAGAGGGCTCAGGGACGGGAAGATCAAATCTAAACTCTGTAGCAGATTCAACGAACTCATCCCATAAAGAGTACGTAGTACAACGGGAAACATTAGAATCGTCTTTCTCATGGATCCTCATCATATCTTTAAGTAGACCTAAAAACATAAAAGATAATGGGATATCAGAACTGATATAACTATCTACGAAAGATCTAGCTTTGTCTTTCCGAAGCTGAAACTCCCAACGAGTCCACTTCTCTGTTATAGCTTTGTCCGGGGACTTGCTTTTCTGTTCCAGAGCTTTGTCATATATCCTCAAACGGTTATCAGACCTAGGACTTCCGAGATATAAAGTCAAACCTGTCCTCTCGGAACCATCTATATTGAATGAATCTTGTACAGAGCCTTTTCTGAACCTCGATGAGACCATACCGTTATTGAAAAAGTCACAAACATCCTGAACAGAAAAGTAATGATCACCTATATCATCGAGGGAAACATCCAATCGAGATATATTGCAATCTTTAGACCTTAAAAAGATAAGTATCTGCTTGATGATGTCTTCATCAGATAGACCAGTTAAGGAACTAAAAGCAAAAAGAAGGGAGATATTATGGAGAAAAAGTTTTTCTATGCACCTACGACCGGTAGGCTCGATGACAAGAGTATGCCTACTCATTGGGAGCACGCGCTCCCTGCTTACAGGAATGCGCCGCATGTATAGAACGTAGGAGGACAGGACAATGTAGCCGTTTTCCTCATCGACACGGGTGACGGACTCGTACTTATCGATACGGGACTCAACGCTGAGACCTGCTACCTTGTGATCGACAGGATCTGGGCCTCGGGACACGACCCCAGAGACATAAAAAAGATCTTCCTTACACATTGGCATGGAGATCATTCCTGTAACGCGAGAGTCATCCATGAGATGAGCGGATGTGAGATCTGGCTGTCCAAAGAGGATGAGGTAGAACATAAAAAGCATGAGGGCATGGTTGGCTACGGCAAGATGGTAGATGGTAGAAGGGTCATGACTTGGGTGCCCGCTGATTCCGATGAGGCTAAGCTCTCCGGTAAGAGGGCTGACCTCCCTTATGAGGTGACGAATTTCTACGATGACGATACGCCGATCGTGCTCGGAAATATGACCTTCAGGACGAAACTCTGCCCCGGCCATACGCCCGGCGTTACCAGTTTCTTCTTTGAGGACACCGATGATGAGACCGGAAAGACCTATAAGATAGCTCTCCACGGTGGACTGGGTGTAAATCCGATGATGAGACCCGAGCAGTTAAAGGCTGACGGCTATCCCGAGGAGATGGCTCACAGATTCATAAAGGATTGCTATGAGCTCGCGAAGATGCCCGTAGACATCACTCTTTCCAGTCATCTGAATCAGGCTAATATACTTCCCAATATCCCCAAGGATACTAACGACTATTCGGTATTCGTAGCGGATTATACTTGGGCGGACATGCTCATAAACCGCGCTGAGGCCGTAAAAGAATTTTATCCCGAGGTATATAAGAAATAATATCACTCCGATATATAGACCCATGTAAAAGCGTATATTCTAAGGCGGCGATAAGTGACATATAAGAAGAAGGGCAAGCCGTCTTAGAATATGCCGATAAAAGATCGTAAAAAGGTAGCAAGACCATGAACCTTGTATAGACCTCCAAGCCGCGTAAACGTAACTCATGCTCGGAGGTCTTATTGTGTGAAAAAATAGAGACAGCCTAAGCCCCGTACCCTCAGTCACAAAGATCCGCAAGCTGATAAGGGACCAGGGTTTTTAAATCTTCGAGACTAAGCTCTACTTGAAAGCCTATCTTCCCCGCGCTGAATATGATTTTATCAAGGCTCCCCGCACTTTGGTCTATAGTGGTCTTAAAGCTTTTTTTCATGCCTATGGGCGAGCAGCCTCCATGGACATAGCCAGTGAGCGGCAAGAGCTCTTTTTCTTTTATCATAGCTATGCTCTTTTCTCCTACGGCCTTTGCGGCCTTTTTTAGCTGAAGCTCTTTAAGTACGGGGATCATAAATACATAGTGTTCTCTCGAAGCGCCTACCGTCACCAAAGTTTTAAATACACGCTTAGGATCCTGTCCCAGAAGGTGTGCGACCTCGTCGCCGCTCAGAGCCCTGTCGGTCTTATATTCGTAGCTTTGATAAGCTATGCCGTCCGTATCCAATATACGCATGACATTGGTCTTTATCTTATCTTTTTTCATTCGACTCCTTGTTACTTTCCTTTAAATATGGTCAGTATCTTTTACAGAGTGGGTATCATCTATCGGATCGTCCTCTTTCTGTGTTTAGGCTTTCTTCTGAAAAGTCTTTATCCTTCGGCTTCAGATTCCCTGCGGCTTTGTCGAACATAGCTTGATATCGATCGTCCGATCGATACCGAGCACTTGCTGCTCCGCTTGCGGGAAAGATCGTAAGACCGATCTTTTCTAATGATTTTTTCATCTTTTCCATTTATAGTAATATCATAAGGGGGCGCGGTCAAGAGGACGATGCCCCATGCTGGACAGATAAGATACCTCATGCGATACAGATAAGGATGGATCGTATTCGGGTCTCATGCGAGCCTATCTTGTGATAGCGGATCTCATACTGGTCTTGAAAGACCTTATCATGAGATAGCGGATCCTGTGTGGACAAATTTAGCGATAGCGGGTCTTACATAGATCTTGCGTATGCTGGTCGAGATAACGGATCGCCAGACAGACAGCGGATCGTCAGTCATATTACGGGAGCAAAGGTCATGCGTATACTCATAGCGGAGGATGAAAGGGATATGAACAGGCTCATCACGAAGGCCCTCACGAAGGAGGGCTATAGCGTGGACTCCTGTTATGACGGGGAGGAAGCCTTAGAATATCTTAAGAGCGCCGATTACGACGGAGCGATACTCGATATAATGATGCCGAAGAAAAGCGGTCTTGAGGTGCTGAAAAAGCTGCGGGCGGGCGGAAACCGTATACCGGTGCTCTTCCTTACCGCAAGAGATAGCATACAGGACAGGGTGCAGGGCTTAGATCTCGGTGCGGATGATTATCTGATAAAGCCCTTTGACTTTGAGGAGCTTCTGGCTAGGCTCCGAGTCATGACCAGACGAAAGAGCGGGACATTGACCAGCGTCATCGAGATAGGAGATCTGAGCATAGACACGGCGTCTCAGGAAGTGAGACGCGGCGGAAAGCTTATAGAGCTTTCCGCGAGGGAATACAGTATGATCAAGTATATGGCTTTAAATAAAGGACGAGTACTCTCGCGGGAGCAGATAGAGGAGCACGTCTGGAATTTTGACTACGGCGGCAGTTCCAATGTCGTAGATGTTTATATAAGCTACCTCAGAAAAAAGATAGACGGCGAGGGCAAGCCTAAGCTGATCCATACGGTGCGGGGACGAGGCTTCGTCATAAAGGAAACGTAAAGGCAGAAGAAGAAAAGACAGATATGCGAGAGAGCGCTGTCGGGGGATAGAACTGTGGATAAACGGAGACCGTCTATGAAAAAGATGTCGATAAAACTGAGACTTACGCTGTGGTTCGTGGGCTTTATGCTGCTCATCTCAGCTCTTTGCTTTGGGTCTATGCTCCTTGTGGGAAACCGAGTGTCAAGGGAACAGACCGCGAGCATCCTAAGTGCCACAGTAAGAGGAGACCTAAGCAGGATAAGCTACACAGACGGTATGTTGAGCGTGGATGAAGAGCTTCGCTTTTATGAAAACGGTGTCTATATCATCATCTACAACGATCAAGGCTCTATGCTCACGGGCAGGACGCCGCCGGATCTGCCGGTAGATACCGAGCTTGAGAACGGGGTCACGAAAAGCGTAGAGACAGAAGAGAACACCTATCTGGTGTTCGATCTTTACATTCCTTCCGGCTGGGAGGATGGGATCTGGATAAGAGGCGCAAGCGTCCTAACAGATATATCCTCGTCTATTTATCAGAGCGCGGCGGTATTTTTATTGTTGCTGCCGATCCTGATAGCGGCTGCCGCCGTCGGAGGCTATCTCATAGCGAAACGAGCGCTGAGACCAATAGAGGAGATCACTCTTATCGCAGAGAATATCTCCGAGGGGAAGGATCTCAGCCGCCGAGTGAGCGCCGAATATAGCTTGTCCGAAGGCAGCGGGAAAGACACAGCTGAGAAAAAGCGCACAGATGAAGCCGGAAAGCTCGCGAATGCCTTCGACCACATGATGGAGCGGTTGGAGCGTTCCTTTGAGACGGAGCAGAGATTCACCTCTGACGCCTCGCATGAGCTTCGTACCCCGACTTCGGTGATCGTGGCCCAATGCGCCTATCTCGACAGATATGCGGAGACCGCTGAGGACTATAAAGAGGGCGTGGTCGTGATCGAGCGGCAGGCGGGATATATGTCTACGCTCATAGACAGGCTCCTCGACATCACGAGGATGGATATAGGGAGCAGGCAGCTAAAGCTTGAGGAGACGGATCTCAGTGAGCTTATAAAGCTGATATGCGAGACGATGGGACAGGACGGCGGAGAGGCCCCTCTTTCGGATAAAGAAAAGGGAAAGGGGATCTCCCTTATCACGAATATTGAGCCCAATGTCCGAAAAGAAGTGGACAGCTATCTTATCACGAGAGTGGTCTCTAATCTTATAGACAATGCCGAAAAGTATGGAAAGGACGGCGGCCATATATGGGTCTCTCTTGAAAAGGATGACGATGACGCGGTGATTCAAGTGAAAGACGACGGCATAGGGATCTCGGAGGAGGAGCTTCCTAAGATATGGAGACGCTTTTATCAGGTGGACCTTGCGAGGAGCGAAGGCTCCGGCCTCGGACTGGGCCTTTCCATGGTAAAGCAGATAATAGAACTGCATGGAGGCTCCATCGAGGCAGAGAGCCATCTTGGGGAAGGAAGCTGCTTTACAGCAAGGCTTTAGATATTTTATAATCATAATAAGAGACTTTAGAGGCTGTATCGATCGTTTCATCGCGAACCTTGATCGTGGTATCATCCCGTGGGATCACAGGCGCTGTATCTTACCTATGAAAAATGCTCAAGGAGCTAAGCAAGGTGCCTTACAAGGTGTTATTTAAGGACGGAAACATCGAGCTTTACCTTTTTAGAAACAGTCGATACGAAAGAAAGAGAAAAAAGGAGGAAGCAGCTTGAATACTTTAGAAGCCATAAAGAAAAGACGCAGCATAAGGAAGTTTAAAAAGGGAGCGCTAGTGCCTGATGAGGATATAAAGCAGATCCTAGAGGCGGCTATGTTGGCTCCCAGTGCGAAGAACTGCCGCCCCTGGGAGTTCGTGGTCATAAGGAACAGGGAGATGATGGCGAAGCTTCCTGAGATCAGCCCGTATATCAGGATGATGGATACGGCGTCGCTCGCCATAGTAGTCTGCGGCCTACCCGAGGATCAAAAGGGTAAATGCGACGAGTATTGGCCCGAGGACTGCGGAGCCGCTATCGAAAATATGCTGCTCGCGGCATTGGAGCTGGGGTACGGCACCTGCTGGTGCGGCATCTACCCGAGTGAAGGAAGGTCCGAGGCTATGAAAGAGCTTATAGGCGTAAGCTCCGTCCCTATGGCTGTAATAGCAGTGGGCGTGGCGGATGAAGATCCCGCTCAGCGCGGACATTATGAAGAGAGCAAAGTAAGGTTCATAGACTGATCTGCTTAATGTATATAGACGCCGAAGATGAACATACCCGCTACGATACCTGTTATCGTAGCGGACACGGTGGATATAGGATCATATAGCTCGGCGGCCCCCGGTACCATCTTTCCGAATACGACTAAGGGTCTGTTAAAAGTAATGAGGTAAACGTATATATATCCGCAACTAAAAGAGCCGCGTAAGGGTCGGAACGACCGCGCGGCTCGATTGGCGTTTGTCTATCCTGCTTCTTGCCCAAAAGGATCGTGATCTTTTAAACAAAGTCTTGATCGAACGCCGCGGCAGTGAATTTCTGCCGGGGTTATTGACAAAAAGTCCGATAAGGATATAATAATTTTGACTTTCAAATATTTTGAGTACCGAAATATTTGAGTTTAGAAAGAAAGTTAGCTAGGACTAATACCTATGTTTATAAAGATCATTTCAGCCGGTTCTTACGTCCCCGACAAAGTCGTTACGAACGACGATCTCGCGAAGATCATGGACACGAGCGATGAGTGGATAAGGACGAGGACAGGCATAAGAGAACGTCATCTCTTTGAAGATGGAGAAAGGGAAAAGACCCTTAAGGCTTCTGCGGTGGCCGGAGAAAAAGCACTTGCAGGGGCGGAGGCATTGGGACTAAAGAGAGAGGATATAGATCTCGTGCTGGTCGCGACTTCTACCCCTGACTGTCTGTTTCCCGCGACGGCCTGTGTCCTTACGGAGCGGCTGTGTATAGGCGAGGCCGCGGCCTTTGATATAAGCCTTGCCTGCACGGGTTTCATAGCGGCATTCTCCGCAGCGGCGGCCTATCTTAACAGCGGCATGTATAAAAACGCTCTTGTGATAGGCGTAGACGTGATGTCGAAGCTCTTAGACTTTTCGGATAGGAGCACTTCCATACTTTTTGGAGACGGCGCGGGAGCGGTAGTATTGAGCTCCGATGAGAGATTTAAGGAAAATACCGAGAGCGGCCTTTTAAGGTCGATATTGCGCTCGGACGGACGAAGGGCTGATATATTGAGCTGCGATTCCATCTACGCGAATGAGAGCGGGGGAAAGCCTCTTTATATGGAAGGTCGCGGAGTATTCGAGTTTGCGATAAGGGAAGTGCCGAAGCTTATAAAAGAGCTGCTCACGGATATAGAGGAGGAGCCTTCATTATATCTTTTACATCAGGCCAATCATCGCATAGTCGAGTCCGTAGCGAAAAGGCTGAAAAAGCCTATGGAACTTTTCCCCTGCAATATAGACCGCTATGCCAATACGACTGCGGCCACGATACCCCTTCTTATAGACGAGCTAAAGAACAAAGGGAGGCTTAAAGATGGAGAGCTTATCGTCATGGCGGGCTTCGGAGCTGGGCTGAGTTTCGGCGCGCTGCTTTATAGGTGCTGACGAAATAAAAAAAGGCGCGCGGCAATGGGCGACGGCCTAGGATAGCTATCGTGATAAAAAAGTACCAACGCCTGTGCTATCAAAGGTATACTCGGATATAAAACAGATCCGAAGAAAGATCATGATGCAGAGGCAGTCAAGCCCTTTAGGGCCTCAATATAAAACATCTAAAGTTAGGAGAAAAACAAAATGGAAGAGAAGATAATTTCGATCATCGCAGAGCAGCTTTCCGTAAGCGAGGCTGAGATCAAAATGGATTCATCGTTTGCCGGCGATCTCGGTGCAGACTCGCTGGATCTTTTTGAACTGGTATCGGCTCTTGAGGAAGAGTACGGCATAGAGATCCCCACTGAGGAGCTTGAGACGCTCACGACCGTAGGCAGCGTTGTGAACTATCTCAAAGATAAAGGTATAGAGTGATTGAAAAGAAAGAGTCAGAAGATGAAAACCAGGATAACTGAACTTCTCGGTATAGAATATCCGGTGATCCAAGGCGGTATGGCATGGGTGGCTGAGAGCCAGCTTGCCGCCGCCGTATCCAACGCTGGAGGTCTCGGGTTGATAGGCGGAGCGAGCGCTCCGGCCGAGACCGTCAGAGATATGATAAAGCAGTGCAGAGAGCTTACTGATAAGCCATTCGGAGTCAATGTCATGCTGATGAGTCCCTATGCCAAGGAAGTAGCGCAGGTAGTGATCGAAGAGAAGGTGCAGGTCGTGACGACCGGAGCCGGAAATCCCGGAGCGTATCTTTCGGCGTGGAAAGAGGCGGGCATAAAGGTCATCCCCGTAGTGGCCTCTGTAGCTCACGCGAAGCTGCTTGAAAAGGCCGGCGTTGACGCGGTAGTAGCGGAAGGTACCGAGTCGGGAGGACATATAGGGAATGCTACGACCATGACCTTAGTTCCGGCGGTAGTAGATGCGCTCGAGATTCCCGTGATAGCCGCGGGCGGCATAGCGGACGGAAGAGGTATGGCGGCTTCGTTCATGCTAGGGGCCGATGGCGTTCAGATAGGCACTCGTTTCGTAGCTACTAAAGAAGCCGTAGTACATCAAAATTATAAGGACAGGATAGTAAAGGCAAAAGACATAGATTCCGAAGTGACTGGGCGTTCGCACGGACACCCCGTACGCTGCTTAAGGAATCAGATGACCCGAGAGTATGTGAAGCTTGAAGCGGAAGGAAAGAGCTTTGAAGAGCTTGAGTATCTTACGCTTGGGTCTCTCAGGAAGGCAGTACAGGAGGGCGACATCACATGCGGGACGGTCATGGCCGGACAGATCGCATCCATTATCCACGACATTAAGAGCTGTGAGGAAGTCGTACACGGTATGTGCGATGAATGTGAGAAGCTCCTTAAGGATATGGCGGAGAGATATGGAAAATGAGTAAAAGAGCCGTTTTGATATATCCCGGACAGGGCGCGCAATACATAGGCATGGGGAAAGAGTTCTATGAGACCTATGACTATGTGAAGGAGCTGTATAAGGAGGCCTCGGAGGAGATATCGCTTGACCTTATAAAGCTCTGCTTTGAGGAAAATGATAAGCTCGATCTCACGCAGTATACTCAGCCCGCCATGGTCTGCACGGAGCTTGCGATGACCCGCGCCGTAAAAGACGAGCTGAAAAGCAGTGATATAGAGGTCGCTTATTCTGCGGGACTAAGCCTCGGTGAATACGCGGCCGTATCGGAAGCCGGCGCTATGAACTTTAAAGACGCCGTGCATACAGTATATGAGAGAGGAAAGCTCATGGCCTCAGCGATACCCGCAGGGGAGGGCGCCATGGCGGCGGTCATAGATCCGGATCCCGATATGCTGAAAGAGGTCATAGCCGAGACTGAAGGAGCCTACATAGCGAACTATAACAGCCCCGCGCAGATCGTCATCACAGGTTATAAAAAGGCCGTGGAGACGGCCGTAGAAAAGCTTAAGGCACGCGGCGTAAAGCGCTGCGTCATGCTGAATGTATCAGGGCCTTTTCATTCTCCGCTCCTTTCGAGTGCGGGAGAGGCCTTGGGAAAAGTGTTGGAAGGTGTAGAGCTCGGGAAGCTTCATCATCCTTATCTTGCCAATGTAAACGCCTTGGAGGTCACGGAAGAGAGCCTTGTAAAACCTTATCTCGTGCGTCAGGTCTCAAGCTCTGTACTATGGCAGCAGACTGTGGAGGCGCTCATCGAAAAAGGCATAGACCTCTGGATAGAGATAGGGCCGGGAAAGACGCTCAGCTCTTTTACGAAAAAGACAATGCGCGCCTACGGAAAGCAAAGCGGAAAAGACCTTTCGGCTATAAAGATCGTAAATATCGAAAAGCCTGAGGATCTGGCTAGATTGACAGATCTCTGATAAGGAGCAGATATGAGTGAAAAAAGGATCGCGCTCGTGACAGGAGCCTCAAGAGGCATAGGCAGAGCCATAGCACTTAGGCTTGCCGAGGGCGGCTATCATGTCATAATCAATTATAATGGCTCTGCGGAGCGTGCGGAAGAAGTGAAAAAAGAGATCGAGGCCGCGGGCGGAGAGGCGACGACCTTTAAGTGTGATGTCGCCGACTACGATGCCTGCGAGCTTATGTTCGAAGAGCTTAAAAAGCTCGAAAAAACGCCCGATGTGCTCGTAAACAATGCGGGCATAACGAAGGACGGACTGCTCATCGGGATGAGCGAGGAGGCCTTTTCGAAGGTCATAGACGTGAACCTTAAAGGCGTATTCAACTGTATGCGCTTTGCCGCGAAGCAGATGGTAAAGAAAAGGTATGGGCGCATAATAAACATTTCTTCCGTATCAGGTATCATGGGCAACGCGGGACAGGCCAATTATTCTGCCGCGAAGGCGGGTATCATAGGCCTTACGAAGTCGGCGGCGAGAGAGCTTGCCACGAGGAACATCACCGTGAATACCGTGGCGCCCGGCTTTGTGGAGTCGGATATGACGGCGAAGCTTTCCGAAAAAGTTGTGACTGCTGTCACCGCCCAGATACCAAAAGGGCGTTTTGGAAGACCCGAAGAGGTAGCCTCAGCCGTAGCCTTCCTTGCGAAAGAGGAATCAGGATATATAACAGGCCAAGTGCTGGCCGTAGACGGCGGACTATCCATGTGATAAAGAGCTAAGGGGAGAAAGATGAGGAACATAAGACGAGTAGCTATCACCGGTATGGGCGCCGTAACGCCCCTCGGCAA
>CAZQFD010000007.1:11254-15264 GCA_964592535.1 uncultured Lachnospiraceae bacterium
GTCGAAGACCCCTATAGGGTCGGCGTGTCTATAGGATCCGGCATAGGATCTTTGTTCATAGCGGAGACCGAGTCCATCAAACTGGAGCAGAAGGGCCCGGATAGAGTGGATCCGCTGCTCATACCTCGTATCATCTCCAACATGGCTGCGGGGAACGTGGCTATAGCTTTCGGTCTCAAGGGTAAAAACATAGACGTAGTGACAGCCTGCGCATCCGGTACTCACTCCATAGGAGAGGGCTTCAGATCCATACAACACGGAGAAGCCGAGGTCATGCTCTGCGGAGGGACGGAAGCCGCGGTGACGAGGCTCTCTATAGCCGGATTCACTCAGCTCACGGCACTGAGCCGCGACAACGACCCCGAGACCGCTTCGAGGCCTTTCGATAAGGATAGACACGGATTCGTGCTCGGAGAGGGAGCGGGCGTCATCGTCCTTGAGGAGCTGGAACACGCGAAAAAACGCGGAGCCAAGATATATGCGGAGATGCTGGGCTACGGAGCGACCTGCGACGCCTATCATATAACCGCACCCATAGACGATGGCTCGGGGGCCGCCATGGCTATGTTCTACGCGCTGAACGATGCGGGGCTTGAGCTTGAAGATGTGGACTATATAAACGCGCACGGCACGGGTACGCCGCTAAACGATCTGGTGGAGACCAGGGCCATAAAGAGCTGTTTTGGAGAACACGCCAAGAAGCTTAAGATAAATTCTACAAAATCCATGACCGGGCATCTGTTAGGCGCCGCGGGTGGGATAGAAGCGATAGACGTGGTGAAGTCCATAGAAGAGGGCTACGTCCATGTCACGAAGAACCTCATCGAGTCGGAGGAGGAACTGGATCTCGATTATTGTAAGGGCGAAGGGGTCTCCATGCCAATAAACGTTGCTCTTTCCAATTCCCTAGGCTTCGGTGGGCACAATGCTACCATAGCGATCGGCAGATATAAGGACTGAATATGAAGGTAGAAGAGATCAAAGAACTTATGAAGGCTATGGAGGAGAGCGGACTCACCTCCTTTGATTATAACGAAGGCAACATGAGCCTTTCCTTAAGACGTGGAGAGGTATTTGAGGTAGTGAGCGGGGGCACGGAGCATTTAAAGGAGCTTTCCGCGCCAAAGGTAAAGCCCGAAACGAAAGAAGAGAAAGCTCCCGAAGAAGGAAAAGAGCCCGCGCCGGAAAAGGAAGCAGAAGGCAAGGTGATTTTTTCTCCGCTCGTAGGCACCTTCTACGCCGCGCCTTCGCCTGATGATGAGCCGTATGTGAGCGTAGGCTCCGTTATAAAGAAGGGCGATGTGCTCGGCATAATCGAGGCCATGAAGCTGATGAACGAGATAGAGTCCGAGTATGACGGCAATATAGAAGCCGTGCTCGTGGAGAACGGCCAGATGGTGGAATACGGACAGGCGCTCTTTAGGATAAGCTGACCATAGGAGGCATTTATGCTTGGTATAAAGGAGATAGAGGGGATCCTTCCTCACAGACACCCGTTTCTTTTAGTGGATAAGATCGAGGAGCTGGAGCCGGGAAAGCGCGCTGTGGGGTATAAGGCCGTAAGCTTTGACGAGCCTTATTTTGCGGGACATTTTCCGGGGGAGCCGGTCATGCCTGGAGTACTCATCATAGAGGCGCTCGCTCAGACCGGAGCCGTAGCTATACTTTCTATGGAGGAGTATAAGGGAAAGACCGCTTATTTCGGCGGCATAAAGTCGGCACGGTTCAAGAAGATGGTGAAGCCCGGGGATATGCTCAGGCTGGAATGTGAGATCATAAAGGTCAAAGGACCCGTGGGCGTAGGAAGCGCGGCGGCCTATGTAGGCGACGACCTAGCCTGCCGCGCGGAGCTCACTTTTATGGTGGGATGAATGTTTGAAAAAGTTTTAGTTGCCAATAGAGGCGAGATAGCCGTAAGGATCATAAGAGCATTGAGGGAGATGGGCATAAGCTCGGTCGCCGTATATTCGGAGGCTGACCGTGACAGCCTGCACGTCATGCTCGCGGACGAGGCCATCTGTATCGGCCCTGCTCCGTCTACCGAAAGCTATCTCAACATGGAGGCTATCATCTCCGCCGCCGTAGCTGTAAAGGCGGAGGCCATACATCCGGGCTATGGCTTCCTTTCCGAAAACGAAAAGTTCGCGGAGCTCTGCGAGACCTGCGGCATAAAGTTCATCGGACCGTCCTCAGAGGTCATCGCTAAGATGGGCAACAAGTCCGAAGCTAGGAATACCATGGCGGCGGCGGGCGTGCCCGTGATCCCCGGCACCGAGGCGCCGCTTTATTCCGCGAAGGAGGGCCTGAGGGCCGCAAAGACCATAGGCTATCCTGTCATGATAAAGGCAGCGCTCGGCGGAGGCGGAAAAGGCATGAGAGTAGCCGCGAGCGAATCGAGATTCGAGGAGATGTTCCTTGCCGCGCAGCTCGAGACGGAGAAGGCCTTCGGTGACGATACGATGTACATAGAGCATTATGTCGAGGAGCCACGCCATATAGAGGTGCAGATCCTTGCGGACAGCCACGGAAATGTCGTCCATTTGGGTGAGAGGGATTGCTCTATACAGAGGCGGCACCAGAAGGTGCTTGAAGAATCGCCCTCTGTCGCCATAAACGAAAACCTTAGACAAAAGCTTGGAAAGACCGCGGTAAAAGCCGCGAAGGCCGTAGGCTATGAGAACGCCGGCACGATAGAATTTTTGCTGGATAAAGAGGGCAAATTCTACTTTATGGAGATGAACACGAGAGTGCAGGTAGAGCACCCCGTGACCGAGTTCGTGAGCGGCGTGGACATCATAAAGGAGCAGATAAGGATCGCGGCGGGAGAAAAGCTCGCCTTCGCTCAAAAGGATATAGAGATAAAGGGCCATGCCATAGAGTGCCGTATAAACGCGGAGGATCCCGAAAAGGGATTCATGCCGAGCCCCGGGACCATAGAGAATATGCTGCTGCCGGGAGGTAACGGCATAAGAGTGGATACTCACGCGTATCACGGCTATAAGCTGCCGCCCTATTATGATTCCATGATAGTGAAGCTAATAGTCCACGGAAAAGACCGTGACGAGGCTGTTAGAAAGCTGCGTTCCGCGCTCGGAGAGACGCTCATAGAGGGCATAGAGACGAATATAGACTTCGTATATGAGCTCATCTCGGAGAGCGACTATGAGAAAGGCGATATAGATACGGGATATATAGAGAAACATTTCCCGCGATATGTCAAAAAATAAGCCTTAAGTGAGATATGTTTGAAGATCTTTTTATAGGGAAAAAACTGGAGACCGCTTCCCGTATGCCGGACTTTACGAAGATAAAGACCGGGGTCAATGCGGAAAAGGGCCGCAAAAAGCAAAGACACACGTCACAGGGGCCTGAGGTGCCCGAAAATGTATACAGAAAGTGCAATTTCTGCGGCAAGCCTCTGCTAAATAAAGATGTAAAAGATGACCTCTATCGATGTCCAAAATGCGGCGGCTATTTCAGGGTACACGCAAGACGCCGAGTCGAGATGATAGCAGACGCGGGGAGCTTTGAGGAGTTTGATGTGACTATGTCCGTCATAAACCCCCTTGACTTTCCGAATTATGAGGCAAAGCTCGAGCTAATGCAAAAGAGGACAGGCCTTGACGAGGCGGTAGTGACGGGACGCTGTACTATCGAAGGAGAGAAGGCGGTGCTCTGCGTCATGGATAACCGCTTCATCATGAGCTCTATGGGCCATAACGTAGGCGAAAAGATCGTAAGAGCCATCGAGCACGCCGACGAAGAGGGCCTTCCGGTCATCATATATTGCAGCTCGGGTGGCGCGAGGATGCAGGAAGGTATCATCAGCCTCATGCAGATGGCAAGGACCGCCGACGCCGTAAGACGTCATAGAGAAAAGGGCCTGCTCTATATAAGCGTGCTCACCAATCCTACCATGGGAGGCGTGACGGCCAGCTTCGCGATGCTGGGCGACGTCATATTGGCGGAGCCGAAGGCTCTGATAGGTTTCGCGGGGCCGAGGGTCATAG
>CAZQFD010000008.1:0-14334 GCA_964592535.1 uncultured Lachnospiraceae bacterium
GCGAAAAAGAAGGGGTGTATGCCGACGTACCTATTTCGGAAGACATTGGCGTACCTGAAAAAACAGAGACGAAGGACATACTCACGGGAACGAAAAAAGATTCGATCGCGACCGAAATAAATACCGATGTTGTAAAAAAGATAAGGCAAAACTGGGCCATGCTGGTAGCGGAGCTTGCCGCCTCAAATAGATATGTTTATGAAAACGCCATCGTAAAGGAAGAAGGGCACAGACCCGTCATCGTATTCAGGTCGAAGATGAATTTCATGATCGCCTCTACGAACAAAGAGGAGAACGGCCTAAAGAGGCTCGGAGAGCTTTGCAGGGACAGGCTCGGCATAGAGGTGGATCTTGCGGGCAGGGTAGCCAGAAAAGGTGAGATAGAAGCTTCCGTCGATCATATCACCGATGAGGAGCTTTCAAAGATACATTTTCCGATAGATATAGAATAATACACAGACTGAGAGGTTTTATCATGGCAAAACGAGGAAGTTTCCCGGGGGGCATGGTCCCCGGCAATATGAATAATCTTATGAAGCAGGCTCAGCGTATGCAGCGCCAGATGGAAGAGCAGCAAAAGGAGCTTGAGCAGAAGGAATTCACAGCCCGATCGGGCGGCGGAGCCGTAAAGGTCACAGTGAGCGGAAAGAAAGAAGTGACTAAAGTGGAGATAGATCCCGAGGCCTGCGACCCCGAGGACGTGGAGACTCTTGAGGATATGGTGATGGCTGCTGCGAATGAGGCCCTCAGGCAGGCCGACGAGGCCAATGCCCAGATCATGGGCAAGCTCGCGGGCGCCATGGGAGGGCTCGGCGTCTGATGGATCTTTACGGCAGTCATATAAACAGACTGATAGAGGAGCTGCAGGGCTTGCCGGGCATCGGTCAAAAGACTGCGCAGCGGCTGGCCTTCCACATCATAAATATGCCCGCAGAGAGGGTGCAAAGCTTGGCCGACGCGCTCTTGGAGGCGAGGAGCAAGGCCAATCACTGCAAGATATGCTGCACGGTCACGGATGATGAGATCTGTCCCATATGCAGGAGCGAAAAACGCGACCATCGCCAGATCATGGTGGTCGAAGATCCGAGAGATCTCGCGGCGTATGAGCGTACGGGACGATACAGCGGCCTATATCATGTATTGCACGGCGCGATCTCACCCATGCTCGGCATAGGGCCGAATGAGATAAAGCTGAAAGAACTTATGAAACGCCTTCAGGACCAAGACGGCAAGTCGGCCTGCGATGAAGTCATCATCGCGACCAATGCCTCTGTGGAGGGAGAAGCCACAGCCATGTATATACTGAAGCTTATACGCGCGCTCGACATCGACACGAAGGTGACGAGGATAGCCTCGGGCGTACCCGTGGGAGGCGATATAGAGAACATTGATGAGGTGACATTGGAACGAGCTCTGACAGGCAGGGTAGAGCTGTGATCTTATAAGCTTTGGGAGCGACGATGGATAAATACGAATTTAATATCAAAGTAGACCAGATAAAAAAGCGTATAGAAGAGGGCGACTATAAAACGGCTCTCAAGATAGCGGACGCCATAGATTGGATGAGGGTCAGGAACCAGAACCTCCTTTCCATGGCTGCCGATGTCTATGAGAAGAACGGGCGTTATGACGACGCTAAGGATATCCTGCTCATGGCCTTTGAACGGGCTCCCGTGGGAAAACGCCTGCTCTATAAGCTCTGCGAGCTTTCGGTGATCTCCGGAGACCTTGAGGAGGCGGAGGACTATTACAATGAGTTTTTGGACGTGGCGCCCGAAGACGTGAGCTCGCATATATTGGCCTATATGATATTAAAGGCGGCGGGAGCTCCCTATGACAGGCTCATCACAGAGCTTCAGGCTTATGTCACCGCCGAACCGGATGAACGCTGGCTCTATGAGCTCGCGAGCGTATATGATGAGGCGGGCTACGGCAATGAGTGTGTGGCTATCTGCGACCGGATCGTGCTGCTGTTCGGGAGCGGCCGATACACAGAGCAGGCCGTAAAGCTAAAAGAAAAGTATCAGCCCGCGAAAGATAGGCGAAGCGCGGCGGGCGCTGCGCTCACGAGCGAGGTGGATCTGCGAAGCGCGGAGGAGATAGGCGATGAGCTTGCCGCCATCAGATATGAAAATGAGGACGAGGCCTTCGAGGAATATCTGAGAGCGCACGAGTCGGAGATGGCCGTAGTCGTGAGCACATCCCTTGAGAAGGAAACGGAGCTATCAAACGACGAGGAGCTGAGCGACGAATTCTCCGAGGAAGTGAAAAAGCTCTCAAATGATATAAAGGCCGAAGCCTCCGCTCCCGTCGCCGCGAAAAGCAGGGCTTTAGCTGAAGCCGTGGATCCGGAGGACGAAAAGACTCAGATATTTGACGGGGAAAGACTGACCGAGCTTCGGAACGTTATCATAAAAGCGGGGACAGTCGCCGAGAAGGTCGCTTCGCGCAATGCTAAGGCCGCTATCGGGGATGCCGTAAAACAGGCCGCGGGCATAGCCGAGAGCGCGAAAGCCGCAAGCATAAGCGTGGAGAGCGTAAGGCCAGTGCCGGCTCCGGGCCTTTCAAAGGAGGACATCGCGCCTCTTGTGGAGACTGCAGAAAAGAAGACCGAGGCCGAAACGATGCCCGATGTGCCGCGCACGGAAGCAAGGCCCGCTTTCTCTGCAGAGGAAAAGGAGCCCACGGCTCCTAAGGCAAAAGATCCCGAAGCGGCGGAAAAAGAGACCTTGGAAGCTGTCGCGGCGGAGACGCCCGCGCGTGAGCAGCCCCCCTTTGAAAAGAAGGAGCCGAAACATTATCATATGGTGATCGAGGCCGAGGACGATGAATCGGGCTTTGATATAGCTAAAGACGAGCTTCGGACGATCCACAGGGAACAGGGTCTCACGAACGCGGCCCTTAAGACGACCGCCGAAAAGCTAAACGAAAGGGGCTTTACAAGGGCTACCATAGAGAAGCTTCGCGGCAAAGACCTCATCATAGAACATGCGGGACAGCTTTCGAAGGAGCTTTTGGACGCTCTCTATAAGCTCATGAAAGAAGACACCTCAGGCATGATAGCCGTGCTTATAGATATGCCGGAGGGCCTTGATGAGATCGAAGAGAAAAAGCCCGAGATCTTCGAGATCTGCGATCTGGTATCGGACTTTGAGGACGAGTATGAGGATGAGTCGGATACAGAAGTCGAGCCTTATCATGATGAGAGCGAATATGACGAGGATGCGGAAGAGGATATCGATGACGAGAGCGGCGACTTCG
Organism: uncultured Lachnospiraceae bacterium; assembly: GCA_964592535.1. Taxonomy (GTDB): domain Bacteria; phylum Bacillota; class Clostridia; order Lachnospirales; family Lachnospiraceae; genus Avilachnospira. The sequence goes on from CAZQFD010000008.1 coordinate 3,262, forward strand.
ACGATGACGACTATGACTTCGATGAGCGGGACGAGGACACAGATGACGAGTCCTACGGAGATCGCGCAAACGACGAAATTGACGAAGATGACGATGAGGAGATCAAAGCCCTCGGCGATGATAAAACATCCCGAAGAAGCCGCGCCGCCAAGAAGCAGGCGGGAACTGAGATCCATCATAACATAAACGCTCCCGTCCCCGAAAGCGCCGACGAGCAGATGGATATAGACGATTTCGCGCAATATTGCTGCCAGTACGCGGCGGATATAGATTGCAGCATAACCGGTAAGAGCATGCTCGCACTCTATGAGAGGATAGAACTGATGGAGGAGGATAACATACCCCTCACGAAGAAAAACGCGGTACGCCTCATAGAGGGGGCTGCGGACCATGCGGAGAGGCCTCCCATCGGGCAGCGTATAAAAGGCATATTCGGCTCGAAGTATGATAAAAACGGACTTCTGATACTAAAAGAGGAGGATTTCATTTACTGATAAATGGATATTTTTAACTATATCACACAGCGCCCGATGTTGATCGCGGCCATGGTATTCATCGTCGCGATGACTCTTTACGGACATTACCGCGGATTGGTGCGTATGCTGGTATCCGTAGCGTCCATGGTCATCACGCTCATTGCCGTGGACTTGATAATGCCCTATGCGAGGGAGTACCTGACGGAGAGCGGAGCGCTCGATGGCCTGAGAAAAGGGATCGGGGAACGCTTGGCGTTAGGCATGCCGGAGACGGACTATTCCGGTCTTTATGAGCTTATAGGAGTGGATGAGATCGCGGAGGACTTAAGCTACGTGCTCGGAGGTCTCCTTTTGAATGCGATCTGCTTCATCATGCTCTTCATATTGATAAGGATCCTGCTTCGCTTTATCATAAGTGCGCTGGACCTTATCACGAGCATACCGGTGATCTCGGGTCTGAATCAGATCGGTGGAGCCATAGTAGGCTTTTTGGAGGCTGTATTCTATATTTGGATAGTCATGGCTATCGCCGCGATGACGCCCGGCTACGCTCTGAGCGGGGAGCTGCTCAGAGAATGTGCTGAGGGCGGTCTTTTGGGCATACTGTATTCCAATAACCTGATAACGGAGCTTATCTTAGGGATATTTGGGCTCTGATATTTTTGGAGGTATTTTAAGATATGGCATTGGCATATGAAAATAAGGATGGGGAATATCATATTCACATAAAACCGGGCGAGGTGGGACGCTATGTTATCCTGCCGGGAGATCCCGGGCGCTGTGAAAAGATCGCGAAGTACTTTGACGAACCGAAGCTGATAGCGAAAAACAGAGAGTATACTACCTATACGGGCAAGCTCCTCGGAGTGCCCGTGAGCGTCACCTCGACAGGTATAGGCGGGGCCTCTGCAGCCATCGCCATGGAGGAGCTCATCAACTGCGGCGCGGACACCTTTATCAGAGTGGGCACCTCAGGCGGCATGAGAAAGGACATAATGGGAGGCGACATATGTATAGCTACGGGCGCTATACGTTTTGAGGGCACCTCTAAAGAGTATGCCCCGATAGAGTGGCCCGCAGTGCCCGATTTCGAGATCGTGAGGGCGCTTAAGGACGCGGCCGACAAGCTCGGTGTACCAAATCATACGGGCGTTGTACAGTGTAAAGACAGCTTCTACGGACAGCACAGCCCCGACAGGATGCCTGTCTCCTATGAGCTAAATGACAAATGGAACGCTTGGCTTAAGCTCGGCGCGCTCTGCTCCGAGATGGAATCCGCAGCGCTTTTCACTGTCGCCGCCGCGAGGTCGGTGAGAGCGGGATCTGTTATGCTCGTCATCGCAAACCAGACAAGACGCGAGCTTGGCTTGGAGGATCCACAAGTATACGATGTGGATCTGGCGATAAAAGTAGCCATCGAAGCTGTCAAAGGATTGATAGAAAAGGACGGTAAATAAAAATGGCAGATATTAAAAGAGTGTTTCTAGTCGTGCTTGACAGCATGGGCTGTGGCTATGAGCCTGACGCCGATAAGTTCGGCGACGTGGGTGCTAATACCCTTAAGACCATCAGGGCGTCGGAGAAGTTTCATTGTCCCAATATGGAAAAGCTCGGACTTTTCCATATCGACGGTTTCGAGCTCGATGAAAAAGAAGACGACTATGCAGGCGAGGCAGAAGGGATCTACGGCAAATTTCAAGAGCTCTCCATGGGAAAGGACACCACGGTGGGACACTGGGAGATCGCTGGACTCATCTCCGAAAAGCCGCTCCCTACTTATCCTGACGGCTTCCCTAAGGAGGTCATAGAGGAATTTGAAAAACGTACAGGAAGGAAGGCCATCTGCAATCTGCCCTATTCCGGCACCGAAGTCATAAAGGACTATGGCGAAGAGCATCTTAAGACTGGAGCGCTCATCGTATATACCTCGGCCGATTCCGTATTCCAGATCGCGGCGAATGAGAGCATAGTGCCGGTGGAGCAGCTCTATGAGTACTGCCGTATCGCCCGCGAGATGCTTGTAGGAGAGCACGGCGTGGGCAGAGTCATCGCGAGGCCCTTTATCGGTGACAGCAAGGACAACTTCCAAAGGACCTCAAGGCGTCACGACTTCTCATTGATACCGCCTAAGGATACTATGCTCGACGAGCTTCAAAAGGCCGGCAAGGCTTCCATAGGCATAGGCAAGATAAAGGACATCTTCGCCGGCAAGGGTATAGACGACAACGAATATACTACGCCCACCGTCTCCAATGCTGACGGCATGGAAAAGACCTCGGCCCTTTTAGGAGTCGATTTTGAGGGCCTTGCCTTCTTAAATCTCGTAGAGACCGATATGATCTACGGGCACAGGAGAGATATATCCGGCTATGCCAATGCCATCTCGGAATTTGATAAATGGCTCGGAGAGTTTGAAAAACAGATGAACGATGACGACGTCATCATGGTGACGGCGGATCACGGCTGCGACCCAGGCTTTAAGGGAACGGACCATACGAGAGAATATATCCCGTTCGTAGCCTACGGAAAGAAGCTGAAGAAAGGTGTGGACCTCGGCACGAGAATAGGATTCTCCGACATAGCAAAGACCATACTCGATCTTTTCGATATAGACGCGCCAGAGATACCCGGACAGAGCTTTAAAGCAGAGATACTTTAAAACAAACAGTAAGCTAAAGCCTTACTTGAAGGCATAAGAGCCGCATATTCGGGAGGATAGCGTTTTCATGCCCAGAGTGACGGTCGTCATACCGAATTATAATGGACTCAGATTCATGGAACCGTGCGTGTCTGCGCTCGAAGCGCAGACATACACGGACTTTTGTGTACTTATAGTAGACAACGGCTCGACGGACGGATCCGTAGACTGGATCGGTCGTTTTATAAAAGAGGGTGACGCTCCTTTTGAGACGAGGGCCGTATTCCTCGATACGAATACGGGCTTTGCCGGCGCGGCCAATACCGGCATAGAAAACGCCGATTCGGAGCTCGTGCTGCTCCTTAACAATGATACCGAACCCACCGAGAGCTTCATCGAGGAGCTCGTAAGGCCTTTTGACAAGGATAAGGACGGACGGCTGTTTGCTGTATCACCTAAGATGATACAGCTGTATGATAAAGACCTTCTGGATGACGCGGGAGACGGCTACGCTCTGCTCGGGTGGGCATTTCAGCGGGGAGTAGGGCGGAGAGTAGATGAGCCGAAGTTTCAAAAAGAAAAAGAAGTGACCTCAGCCTGCGCTGGAGCCTCGATGTACAGGCGCTCGCTGCTCCTTAAGCTGGCGTATAAAGGCGAGGACAGCGAGGGGAACGTGAAGGCGGAGCCTTTCGACACGGCGCATTTTGCCTATCTTGAGGACATAGATCTAAGCCTTCGGGCAAGGACTGAAGGATATCGCGTGATCTACGCGCCGAGGGCGGCGGTATACCATGTGGGGAGCGGCACCTCAGGCTCACGGTACAACAGCTTTAAGGTGCGCCTTGCGGCAAGGAATCAGATCTGGCTCAATTATAAAAATATGCCTATATTCATGCTCCTATTGAACTTGGCAGGCATACTTATCGGGATGCTCATAAAGCTCTTCTTTTTTACGAGGATCGGCTTTGGAAAAGACTACAAAGACGGCATAAAAGAAGGACTTTCCGACCTCAAGAAAGCTCGAAAAAGGCCTTTTAAGCTAAAAAATACCGGTAACTATATACGGATCGAGCTCAGGCTTATAGGAGATACCTTTTCATACGCAGAGGATCTCCTTAAGAGGAGGCTCGCGAAAAGAAAGACCTGTATTTCGGAAAATGTCTGAAGAGGTGCGTTTATGAGATATAAGATAGATTCCGTAAGACTAAGAGGCGGAGAGCTTAGGCTGGAAGGCTGGGCCTTCGGGGATACAAAGATAGAGTATAAACTGACAAAAGAGGACGGGAGCCCTATCTTGTTTAGGCTCGAACGCATGGACCGAAGCGATGTGGAGCAGCGGTACGGGGCTCCGCTTATGTGCGGGTTCACTATCACGGCGAAGTTCGAAAGAGGCGAAAGAGCATGGCTCTGTATGAATGATGAAAAGACTGAGCGCAGATCCCTTATAGAGATAAAGGATACGGGAGGAAGGAATACCACCATGAGATCTGTGCGAAGGCGCCTCAGGAGCCTTATAAACAGAGAAAGATTTGAAAATGCCGCTTTGTATCTAAAGGAAAACGGAGTGCGGGCGTTCATAAAAAAGGTCAAAACAACGTTCGAGGAAGTCGGGGAGGATCTCGGATACGCGCAGTGGGAAACAAAGACGGCTCCGACAAAAGACGAGCTTAAGGCTCAGGAGACGGAGGGTGAGAGCTTCGATCTCCCACTCATCAGCATCGTCATACCGGCCTACAATACGGAAAAAAAGTACCTCTCCATGCTCATGGATTCGCTAAAAGCGCAGACCTATAAACATTTCGAGGTCATCGTGGCGGACGGTTCCGAATATCTTCGAGAAGGGGAGGACGAAAAGAAAAAGGGAGATGTAGAAGCTACGCTAAGGCTCTACGGAAAAGAAGACGTCCGTTTTAAATATCTGGACCTTAGGGGCAATCACGGTATAGCTGAAAATACGAATATGGGACTTTCCGCAGCAAGCGGTGGATACATAGCTCTCTGCGACCATGACGACGAGCTGCCTCCATATGCTCTCTATGAAGTTGCGAAAGCCATATCGGAACATCCCGAGGGCATGTTCTTCTACAGCGATGAGGACAAGATAGACTTCGACGGAAAGGAGCTCTTCGAGCCGCATTTTAAACCGGACTATTCTCCGGAGCTCCTTTGCTGTGTAAATTATATCTGCCATCTCAGCGTGATAAGACGAGACCTCTTAGAAGCCGCGGGAGGCTTCGATGAGAGCTTTGATGGGGCGCAAGACCATGACTTCTTCTTAAGATGTACGGAGATAGTCGAGAAAAAAGAGAAAGAAAAGCTGAGGCTCTATCGTAGATATATAGCGGAGCTTGCCAAGAAAAAGGGCATAACGGACTTAGGCGGGCTTGACCTTAGCGAGACCGAATGCAGGGAAGCCAAGGAAGTGAGCGGTCTTTCCGAAAAGTCGATAAGGCGGCTCATGTCCGGGACCTTCACCTCCGAAGGCGTCATACATATAAGGAAGGTATGCTATCATTGGCGCTATCATAAAGGCTCTACTGCTTCAGACCCCAAGTCTAAGCTATACGCCTTTAAGGCGGGGGCCCGTGCGGTGGAAAAACACTATGAGCGCCTCGCAAAGATGGGCACCGCGAGCGGCGCGGACGCGCCCGGAGGAGGTTACGTGGGTCATGCGGATGTAAGCGGGCGAGACTTCTCCCCCGTGCCTGAAAGAGTAGAGGACGGCGTTACATACGGCTATTACCACAGTATATTCGCCATACCTTCGGAGCCGCCGCTCATCTCCGTGCTCATCCCCAATAAAGACCACACGGACGACCTTGAAAAATGTATCGGCTCCATCTACGAAAAGTCCGAATATAGGAGCTTGGAGTTCATCATAATCGAGAACAACTCCATTTCCCCCGAGACTTTTGAGTATTATAAGGAGCTTGAAAAGAAATTCTCGGATTGCGAAATGGCTCTTCGGGTCGTATGCTGGGATCGGGAGTTCAATTATTCTGCCATAAATAACTTCGGAGCGAGCTTCGCGAGTGGGGATTACCTCCTTCTCCTCAACAATGACATAGAGCTGAGAGCCCCCTCATCCATATCGGAGATGGCGGCCTATATCATGAGGGAAGATATAGGCATAGTGGGGGCAAGGCTCTGCTACCCGGACGATACCATTCAGCACGCGGGGGTCATAGTAGGGCTGGGCGGCATAGCCGGCTCCGCGTTCGTGGGCCTGCCCGAAAAAAAGAACAGCTATATGCACCGCATGATGTCGATAAGCGACCTCTCCGCGGTGACGGCAGCCTGTCTCCTCACAAAGCGCGAGATCTACGAGGCCGTGGGAGGTCTGTGCGAGGACTATGCCGTGGCGTTCAATGACATAGACTATTGTATGAAGGTAAGACGCTTAGGCTATCGCTGCGTCTATGACCCATATGCCGTATTTTACCACTATGAGTCTAAGTCCAGAGGACTTGAGGACACTCCCGAAAAAGTCGAGAGGTTCAACGGAGAGATAGCGATCTTTGCTTCGCGCTGGAACGAGGCGCTTACGGAAGGAGATCCCTATTATAATCCCGCCCTCACCCTTATAAAGGCCGACTTTACACTAAAGGACCTTGCGAAAGAGCGTCCCGGAGAGCCTTATAAGCTCGAGCTCGATGTGGAAAGGCAGCTTAGCGTCGTGCAGGCGGAAAAGGAGAGAAGGAAAAGGAAAGAACGCCTGTCGCACTAAATTTTTTGAAATTTTAATATTTTGGCAATAGTATTAGGTTTTCGCCTCATGTATAATACTTCAGGTATACAGCGAAGTATGCACTTTTTGCTTTAATGATAAAAAACAACCAGTCAAAATTTAATTTTCTGAATGTTTTAGTCGATGCTGCGGTCATATGCCTTTCCTACGGTATAGCTTGGTATCTGATGATAGGACGTGACAGAGGTGTGGGAGCGCCCGGCACTCTGCCTATGCGAGTATATTTCATGGCGCTTATCGCTATCGTACCCGCGTACCTTATACTATATACCGTATTCAGCCTGTATACGCCGAAGCGCACGAGATCGCGGCGCTATGAGCTCGCCAATATATGCAAGGCCAATATGATCGGCCTTATGATATTCACCTTCATCCTTTTCGCAGGCAGGAACAGACCTATCACAGGTCCCTACCTAAGCAACTTCTCGACGAGGATGATCGTAGCCTTTTCCGTTACCAATATCATAATGGAGACCGCCTTCAGAAATGCGCTTAGAGCTATCCTGAGACGTATAAGGGCAAAGGGCTTCAACCAAAAGCATGTCCTTTTAGTAGGCTATTCGGAGGCCGCGAAGAGCTTCATTCAAAGAGTGGCTCAGAATCCCGAATGGGGTTATCATATATTGGGTATACTGGACGATGATCTGGAAAAAGGCGAGAGCTATGGCGGAGTCCGTTCTCTGGGAGAGCTCACGGAGCTCAGGGGCATACTAGCGGCGAACGAACTGGACGAGATCGTAGTAGCCCTGCCGCTCGATAAGTACGAATACCTTCGGCCCGTCGTTAATACATGTGAGAAATCGGGCGTGCATACTAAGTTCATACCAGACTATCAGGACGTCATCCCGACGGTGCCGTATACAGAGGATATGGACGGGCTGCCGGTCATAAACATAAGGCACGTTCCGCTCACCGAGCTGATCAACGCCTTTATAAAGCGCACCATGGATATAGTGGGATCTTTGACAGCGATAGTCATATTCAGCCCGCTCATGCTCATCACAGCGCTGCTCATAAAGCTCACCTCGGAAGGCCCGGTCATATATACTCAGGAGAGAGTAGGGCTCCATAACCGTTCGTTTCGTATGTATAAGTTCAGATCCATGTATGTACAGCGGCCCGAGGAGGAGGCCACGCGGTGGACGACGAGGGGAGACCCCAGAGTCACGCCGGTGGGGCATATCATAAGACATACCAATATCGATGAGATGCCCCAGTTCTTCAATGTATTGAAGGGCGATATGAGCCTTGTAGGGCCGAGGCCCGAGCGGCCTCAATTCGTAGAGAAGTTTAAAGAAGAGATACCCCGCTATATGATAAAACATCAAGTACGCCCGGGGATCACGGGCTGGGCGCAGGTGAACGGATTGCGCGGGGATACATCCATAAAAAAGAGGATCGAGTATGACCTCTATTATATAGAAAATTGGACAGTGAGCCTAGATCTTAAGATCTTGTTCATGACCGTATTCAAGGGTTTTAAAAACGCCTACTGATCGACTCCAAGACGGCCTTTCGGAAACTCAAAAAGGGGCGTCGGACTCTGTAAGGGAAAACCTATGAGCATAGAAGAAAGCTTAAATAAAAAGAATAAAAGACCGGAAAAGCGAGAGGCCGAGGACCTCTTTGACGATGTAGAGATAGAAAGCGCCGAGCTATTCGTGGACGACGAAGGGCCTGAGCTCGAAGTTCTCGATCTTTTGGATACCGAGAGCTCTGAAAAGGCGGAAAAAAGAGAAAAAAAGCCCTCGGAAGGCGGCTCTAAAGATAAAGGCCTTAAGCTCTCTTTAGGAGGTCTCGGAAAGCATAGCTCGAAAAAAAGTACTATGCCTAATGAGCTCAATTCCGCCTCGGGCGTGCTTGACAGCAAGAAGAAAAAGACCGAGACGGACAAAAAAAGGCGATCTCGCATGAAGAAGATAGCGATCTGCGCCATAGTGGAGACGCTGACTGTGTTCGTGATCTTCGCCTACGGCTATGTGCTCCGCACTTTCAATCTCATGTCGAGGACAGAGGTGGATCTCTCCGTGGTGGAGAATGACAATATATCCTTCGAGAAGAAACAGGCTATGGAAGGCTATTGGAATATAGCCGTATTCGGTTTGGACGCCTCTCTGCTCAATTCAGACGTCATAATGATCGTCAGCATAAACATGGACACGGGAGAGATAAAGCTGGTATCGGTATTCCGCGATACCTATCTGAATATATCCTCAAGCGACCAATATAACAAGATAAACCAGGCCTATGCCCAAGGTGGCCCGGAGCAGGCATTGGCTGCGCTGAATAAGAACCTCGACCTCAACATCACGAGCTATGTGACCTTCAACTGGAAGACGGTGGCGACCATCATCAATATGCTCGGAGGCGTAGATGACATAGATATATCGAACGCGGAATTTTATTATATCAACGCCTTCATCACGGAGACTGTGAATGAGACCGGTATAGGCTCCGTCCACCTCACGAGCCCTGGCACGCAGCATCTTGACGGCATACAGGCTGTGGCCTACTCCAGGCTCAGGCTCATGGACAGCGACTTTGCACGGACCGAACGGCAGAAGAAGGTCATATTCGCCTGCTTTGAAAAGATAAAAGAGATGGATTACAGCACCCTGAACAACATCATGGTGACCTGCTTTCCCGAGATAGAGACGAATATCGAGCTCTCGGACGTCGTGCCACTCGCTCAGAACCTCATGAGCTTCGAGATAGGCGAGACGGGCGGCTTCCCTTGGTCAAGAGGCGACGCGCGCATACCCAATAAGGGAGCCTGCGTCATCCCTACCACGCTAGAGTCCAATGTCAAATATCTGCATGAGTTCCTCTTTGGAGAAGAGGACTATGAGGTATCGGACGCGGTACTGACCTACTCGGAAAAGATAAAGCAGGACTCAAGCCTCTATAAGGAAGGCACGGTGGTAGAGTCCGTCGCGACCGATCAGGGCGTGATACAGACGTCTAAGACCTCTGCGGCGTCGGATGAGACCACTACGGAAGCCCCGACAGCACGCGAGGCGTCGACCGAGGAGTACACCATCGGAGTCAATGAGGACGGTGAGCTCGTATATCCGACCAATGAGGACGGAGACATAGTCATCCCCACAGACTCCGACGGCGACGTCATCTATCCTACAGACGAGGACGGCAATGAGATACGTGGCGGTACCTCCTACAGCACCAGAGCGACACGGCCTACCGACCTCGCCGAGGATGAGACTGAAGGCGACGCGGGCTCAGAGATAGTGGATGACTACGGAAACGTACTCGGTACCAGCCCTACGAGGACTACCACATCCACGACTACAGAAGATACCTCAGCTACAAATGCCGCGGGGAGTTCTGTGAGCACTGAGGCGGATGACGGCCCCGGCAGTACGACATCTACCACACAGAGCACGACCTCGGTGACGGAGATACCTGATGAGCCTGTGACGGTGGCAAGGCCTACGACTGTCGCCACCACTGCGGCATCCGCTCTGAGTCCTGGATCCTCAGACACGGATACCGTGACGAACGTGGACGGCCCGGGTATGTGATAATTATAAAAAAAAGATTAAATCGTCGTGAAAATGTGGATCGGAACACATTTTATACATAAAGCTAGGGTAAAACTTTGCTTAGCAGGAGAGAAAGAGTGATCCTTGCGCTGACGATCAGTCATATATTTTAAATTGCTCAGGAGGAGACTGATAAAGATATGAAAAGCTGGGGAAAGTTGATCGCGGCAGCATTGGTCTTCGGCGTCATCGCGGGCGGCGTGATGGTCGGGATCAATGTAGTGGCAGACAGTATGACAGCCCTATCCGCTTCAAGCCGGACCGAGATCCAGGAAGGTACTGTGACAGAGGCTTCGGATGAAGCACAGGAGGAGACCGAGGAAAGCGCTGAAGCGAGCACGGCACAGAGTTCGCAAAGCACAGATAGGAGAGTCATAGACGGCATAGATGTTTCAAACATAGTTGAAGATACTATGCCTTCGGTGGTGAGTATAACGAACATGACGCTCATCACGCAGAGAGGTTATTCCAATATATTCGATTACTTCTATGGCGGTGGACAGGAATATCAGTATGAGACCTCAGCCTCAGGCTCGGGGATCATTGTAGATATAAATGACAGTGAAGTAGTGATAGTCACAAACAACCATGTGATAGAAAATTCGACCTCGCTCTCAGTCACCTTCATAGACGGAGAGGCCATCACAGCCA
>CAZQFD010000009.1:0-14321 GCA_964592535.1 uncultured Lachnospiraceae bacterium
CGGCCAGGACATCACTGAGCTGAGCCAAAAGGCCCTGCAGCGGATTCGAAAAAAAATGCAGATGATATTTCAGGATCCGTATGCGTCTCTGAACGCGAGGATGACGGTGAGGGATATTATCGCGGAGCCTTTGGTGGCTCACCATATCGTAAAGAAAAAAGATCAAGCGAACGACCTTGTCTATCCCATGCTTGAGCGGGTCGGTCTGACAAAAGAGCACGCTAACCGCTATGCTCACGAGTTTTCCGGAGGTCAGAGACAGAGAGTAGGGATCGCGAGAGCCCTGATATTGCAGCCGGAGCTTGTGATCTGCGACGAGCCCATTTCGGCTCTGGACGTCTCGATCCAGGCGCAAGTCGTCAATCTGTTGAAAGATTTTCAGGAGGAGAAGGGGATCTCCTATCTGTTTATCGCCCATGACCTGTCCATGGTACGTTATGTATCTGACGATGTGGGCGTTATGTATTTGGGGCAATTGGTAGAGGTCTGCGAAGCGGATGAGATCTATAAGGCTCCTCTCCATCCCTATACGAAGGGCCTTTTGGGGAGCATACCTATCGCTTCTCCCAAATTGGCAAGGGAGAACGAAAAGAGCAGTATCGAAGGGGACATCCCAAGTCCCATAGATCCGCCAAGCGGGTGTCGTTTCCATACTCGTTGCCCTTATGCCCGCCCTATATGCAGCCAGGAAGCTCCTGAGCTCAAGGAAGCGGGGTCGGGGCACATGGTGGCTTGCCATCTTTATTAAAGAAGGTCAGGGCGGACGATGCCCTTTCCATAAAGACCCAAAAAAGGAGGAGAAGATTATGAAGAGAAAACTTAGCCTTGTGCTGGCTCTCGGGCTGATCTGCAACGCAGCCCTCGTTGGCTGCAGCAGTTCTTCCGGCGAGACGGAACCCCAGACTATCGCTGAGGCGACGACAGAGGCGTCTTCCGACGAGACAACGGCTGCGCAGACGGGAACTTCTGCTGCAAGCGGAGTTCAAGAGATGACCTTTATCATCAGCAATGAGCCGGATGGAATCGATCCCGGGATTACAAACAATTCCTTTGCGTCCATCTTTTTGGCAAACTGCTTTGAAGGATTGGTGACCTATGACTCCACTGGTACGGTAGTAGGCGGCAATGCAGAGTCTTGGGACATCAGTGATGACGGGACCGTATACACATTCTATTTGAGAGACGGATTAAAGTGGAGCGATGGCAGTGATCTGACCGCTAATGACTATGTGTACGCTATGCAGCGTGTACTGGATCCCGCTACCGGCGGACAGTACGTTGATATACTGACGGCTTATATCAAAAATGCAAAAGAGTACTATTCAGGAGAGGCTACGGCGGACGATCTGGGAGTCAAGGCCCTTGACGATCAGACTGTGGAGATCACCTTGATCCAGCCCACTTCTTACTTTATAGATCTGCTGACCATGTGGGTATTCGACCCGGTACAGCAGGCGACTATAGAGGCCAACGGAGATCAATGGACCGCGTCGGCAGAGACCTATATCTGCAACGGCCCCTTCAAGATCACAGAGATGAATATGGGCGAGAGCATGGTCTTGGAAAAGAATGAGCACTACTGGGACGCGGATAATGTGACTCTGGAAAAGCTGACTCTCCGCTACGTTTTGGACACATCCACGGCGCTGACCGCTTACGAGGCCGGTGAAGTCGATGGTATCCGCAATATCCCGTCTGCCGACTATGCCAGGTTGAAGGCGGAGAATGCGGGCGTGCAGACCGTTCCCAACTACGGGACCGTATGGTACAACATAAACTGCTCCAAGGAGCCGTACAACGATCCGCTGGTGCGTAAGGCACTGAACCTTGCTATCGACCGCGAGTCCATCATCAACAATGTCGTTCAGTTAGACGCGACTCCGGCATACAATTTCTTGGCTCCCGGATATGTATTAGACGGCGAAGACATCACCGAGGGTCGCTCCGACAGAGGCCTCAGTCCCAACGCGGATCCCGAGGCGGCACAGGCCGCTCTGGCTGAGGCAGGGTACCCCAATGGTGAAGGATTCCCGACCATACAGCTGTCTTATTATGCCGACGACACCGTCAAGAAGGTAGTCGAAGCTATGGCAGAGATGCTACAGACCAACTTGGGAGTTACTGTGGAGATCACCTCAAACGATTGGGCTATCTTCTATGAGGATGTTCAAAGCGGAGACTATGACGTTGCGGCGATGGGATGGACTGCCGACTACACTCATCCCATGAGTTTCATGCCCCTGTTAGTGACAGATGACGCCAACAACAACAGCTTCTACAGCAATCCCGAATATGACGCGCTGGTAGAGCAGGCAATGTCTGAGACCGATCCTGAGACAGCCGCAGAGCTGATTCTTCAGGCTGAGGATGTCGCGATGGATGAGTATCCGTTCATCACCCTGTATTATAAGACCAATGATTTCCTTATGAAGGACTATGTACAGGGATATTATATGCTGTCGAACGGCAATCTTTGCTTTAAGGATGTCACTATCAACAGGTAAGCAAAGGACAGAGTTATGAGATGTATCATTGAGACTGAGGGACTGGGGACTATGGTCTTTGACCTGTTCCCCGACCTTGCCCCGATCACAGTCAAAAATTTTGCCGATACAGCCAGATCTGGCTTTTATGATGGACTAGCATGGTGTCGGATCGTGGAGGGGTATGTGATCCAAGCCGGATCCCCGGATAATGATATCATGACGGATAGTGAGTGGCATATCAAAGGAGAATTTGCCGAGAACGGCATTGAAAATCCCATCCCTCATAAGAGAGGGGCCATCTCCATGGCCAGAGATGAAGGCTATGACACGGCGGGGACGCAGTTTTTTGTGGTCCATCAGGATGCTCACAAGCTGGATGGCCGATATGCGGCTTTTGGAGAGCTCGTCTCAGGCTTTGAGGTGCTGGACGCGATCGCGGCCCTTCCTACCTATGGGCCAGAGACATGGAATAAGCCGGTGACTATGCCGATCATAACTCGCTGTTGGATCGAAGACTGAAAGGCTTGTGAGTAGTCCCGATATACTGAAACTTCGGCCGTAGGTACACATCTTGGAGACAGATAGACGGCAAAGTCTATCTCTTCTTCGTGGGGGGGGCACAGGACGACCTGCCCCAGGGCACGCTCTTTCGAAACAGTCTCACGCCCGACACCCACACAAGTGAACATGGGACGGGAGAAAGTGATCTGACAGTATCTAATACCTATAAAAGGGCGCTTTACCGAAAACTAAGGTGAGCGCTCTTTTGGTGTCTATAAAAGACTCCTTCGCCTTTCAATGACCTTTCCATCACATATAATAAGCCCCTTACTTACCGTCAACGATCATCTCTATGTCGTGCCGCCGTCATGACCTCGATGAGACCTCATCCGTAATGTCTCTGTAAGCGTTTTCCTCAGGCACTTCCTCGAGGACGAGGATGTTCCCCGAGCTCAGCGCCGTTTCGGAGATGACGTCGGGACTTGATATAAAATATATCCTCGTGCCTTGCCCTGTTTTTTCCTCATCATATACCTTAAAGAAAGTCTCTGCGTAAAAATCAGACATGCCGTAGGTGTTGCCGATGATATATACATCCTTTCCGAGCACATAGTCCGCACCGTATTTTTCTACGGTCTCTTCCGCTAGGGAGTTCATGCGCTGCTGATCCTTCCAAAAATAGATATTGCCGAAATATCCGCGATAGAACACATTGGTATATACGGAAAGAGCGCAGTAGACCAAAAAGACGAGAAAGACCGCTCCGTAAAAGAGCTTGGGGGCCACTTGGTTTACGGCATTTACGGAGAGCCTGCGGAATATATTGCCCTGAAGCTCTGTGGCTAAAGCGCTCCCTTCGGGGGCGCCGTTTTCTTGGCTGTTTTCGAGGTCTACGGCTGACACCGCCTCGTCATTTGGGAACAACGGATCCTGCGGGATTTCGGTTCCTTTCAGTTTTTCGGAGAAGGTCTTTCCGTAAGCGTCTCTTATCGCGCCCAGCATATAGCAAAGGAAGATGAGCGCCGCGCTGTATGAGACATAGACCCAGCGCATCTCCACTCGGATGGTCACGGAGGACGCGGCTATACAAAGCCCTATGAAAAAGACGAAAAGGAGGCTGTTTGAGATATGCCTTGTAAAGACGTCTCTGTAGCGTCCTCGCTCCCCGCTCTCGAGGAACAGTACAAGCGCGTACATCACACATATGATGCCTATCATAAGTATGCCGATCTTTATAAGGGCCTGTATGCGGGAGGGGGTCTCCGAGTAGGAGAGCGCGGAGAGATAGCCCTCTCCGGCATTTATCCCGAAGATATAACAGATCTCATCGCGTATGTACCCGAGCATGGAGGAGATAGTAAAGGTATCCGTGACCTCCGTGCCTCCTGTGCCCGCAGGCACTAAAGCTCCCGTAGCTATGAGCCGTATGACCATGATGACGATGAAAGCGACTATAGGAGAGATCCATTTTGCCTTATTTTCCATGATATATGCTTTTTTGAACTCTTTTTCCACTCGTAGGAGCTTTATAAAGAGCACAAGATAAAAGAGCGGGAGCAACGCAAGATAGCGCTCATGCGTAAAGCAAAGCAGGACATAGGCTGTGAGCGCAAAGAAAAAACAGCAGTCATAAGAACGCGTGAGCCTAAGCTTAAGCTTTCCTTTATCGTTGAGATCGGCACCTAACTTTTCGCTGTCAAAGAGCGTCGAAAAGTCAAAGCCCATCGTTTTCTCTTTTTCCGTGGAGTCATCGTTTGTCTTGCCTTTTAAAATGCCCCACGCCGCCAGCTCCTTTGCGCGAGCTTCTCCGAGCGAGATCAGCTCAGATCTTGTGAGGTCGTTTTTTTTGTTTAGATATACATAGAGCAGATACAGTATCAATAAGGCGAAAGCCTGAGCCATGGTCTCCATCAGCCCGAGCGCTTGTCCTATCTGATAATAGGCAAAGCGGGACGCGAGATAGCAGAGCGCGGAGAAAAAGGCCATGAAGCGGCCTTTGGCGACCTTCCTTATGATATAAAAAAGTTCATAGGTGACAAAGGTATTACAGATGATATTGAACGCCACGAAACGATCTACCTTCGTGCCGATGATAGCCATCTGTATATAGGTAAAGAGCCAGTACACCGGGCGGAATCGAGTAGATGAGCCTATCGGAAATACAAATTCCAAAAAGCTCTGTTCTCCGTAGCAAGACCACATATAGAGATCGTCCATGTAAAGGCCCTTTATCTCTATATCCCTGTTTATATAAAAAGCAAAGACCGCGATAAAAAATAACATCGCATAAATCAGCATACGATCTTCGGAAAAAGCTCTCTTTATCTTATCCATGCTGAGATTTTAACATTTTCATCTTCTGATGTAAATCTTAATAGGCCCACACCTGCCGTTGCCTCGTTTCCTCGCGGGGACACACCCGCAAACGCTTACGAAAGCAGGCTGAAAATGTAAGGATAATGTAAGTTGTGTTATCCCATCCTTTCTGCTACTGTATTAACAGACTTAATACAGTTTAGTCTAAAACAGTCGGATCTAGTAAGAATGATCGGAGGAAGAGTAATGCTGAGTCTTGACTACAGGGACAAACGCCCACTATATGAGCAGATCTCGGAGAAGCTCAAAGAGCTGATAGCCGCGGGCGGCATTGAGCCCGGGTCACAGCTCCCGAGCGTACGAGCCATGGCGATGGATCTGAGCATAAATCCCAATACCATACAACGTGCCTATACGGAGCTCGAACGACAGGGATATATATATTCTATCCAAGGAAAGGGGAATTTCGTAGCTGACGCGGATACGCTGTACGAACTCGGGCTCGATGAATTGAGGACGAAATTTTCCGCTGTCCTGCGGAGCGCCCGCGGGATGGGACTTAATGATAGGGAGGTGCTTAAGCTTATGAAAGACATCATTGAAGGAAGGGGTGATGCAAAATGATCGAAGCTGTATCACTCACGAAAAGATTTGAAGATATAGTAGCGCTTGACGATGTGACCGCTACTATCAAAGAGGGACAGGTATTCGGGCTCATCGGGACGAACGGGGCCGGAAAATCCACCTTTCTTCGTTGCCTGTGCGGAGTATATAAGGCGGACGGCGGCAAGGTCATGATCGATGGAGCTGAGGTATATGAAAGACCGCATACTAAGAGCCGTATATTCTTCATCTCGGATGAACAATACTTCTTTCCCGGAGCCACCCCGCTCGATATGGCGGCCTCGTATGCCATATACAACGAACGCTTTGACAGAGAACGTTTCCGAAAGCTCTTGAAAGAATTCGGCCTTGATGAACGGCGCAAGATCTCGACCTTTTCAAAGGGCATGAAGAAACAGCTCTCGGTCATATCGGCGCTCTCCGCGTATACGGAATATATCTTCTGCGATGAGACCTTTGACGGACTGGATCCGGTCATGAGACAGGCTGTAAAATCGCTCTTTGCCCATGATATGGACAAACGCGGTCTGACGCCGGTCATAGCCTCGCATAACCTTCGCGAGCTGGAGGACATATGCGACCATGTAGGGCTTTTACACAAGGGCGGTATACTACTCTCAAAGGACATAGTCGCCCTTAAACTGGGAGTCCACAAGATACAGTGTGTATTCGCGGAAGGCAAAGAGCCGGAGGAGATATCGAGCCTTGAGGTCATAAAGGTGGAAAAACGCGGGAGATTGCGCACCATGACGGTAAGAGGCGATGAGGCTTCCGTGCGGGCCGCTATGGACGGAGAACAGACGGTATTTTACGAGCTCATCCCGCTTTCCCTTGAGGAGATATTCATCACGGAGACCGAGATCGCGGGCTACGATATAAAGAAGATCATATTGGGAGAATGACGATGTTTGCGTTAAAAAATGATACTTATAATGGCGAAGGAGCGAAGAACTTCGAGCCGGGCAGGCGCGTATCTATATTTCGCATGATACGTGAGGATCTCAACAACAATATTGGCACGCTGCTCCTCGGGCTTTTGGCGGTGATATTCAGTATGCCTGTGTTCATGGCCCTAAGCCTAAGCGATATAAAGAGCTCGATGGAGCGGTATATGCTCGAAGCTCATGTCTCGGCGGATGGGCCGACCTCCGCGGCCGTCGAGAGCAGGATCGAGGACTACACTAAACGCATGACAGAAGCGGCCGATTCCATCCTGACAGGATCCACAGGCCTTATGGCCGTCATAGTAGTAGTGGCGGCTGTCATCTGCGCGAGGATGCTCTTTAATTATCTCATGAGCAGGCCTACGGTAGATCACTATTTCTCGCAGTCCGTCACGAGGGATAAAAGGTTCGCGGCCAATTATATAAGCGGAGCACTCATCATGCTGATATGTACGGTGGCGGGATATATACCGGCGCTCATAGTGGCGGCGGCTTACGGGGTGCGGGACATCGCCGTCGTGGAGTCGCTGGTGGCGATGACGGGTTTTTTACTAGTGTTCCTCTTGCTCTATACGACCTTCATCATAGCCATGCTGCTCACGGGAAGGCCGTTTGCTTCGGTAGCCGCGGCCTTGGTCATAAACCTGTTCGGCATAGGCATATATGCTATAGTCAATGTCTACTATAACTTCTTCGGGACCTATCTTGCGCGGGGAGGGATCATGAAGATGCTCTATTATGCCTCGCCTCTATATTATCTCGTGAGGCTGCATGGACAGATAAGCGGAAGGCACGGCATATGCAGTAAAGAGAGCTATATGCTCCTCGCACTGATCTTTGCCGGCTGCGTGGCGCTTGTAGCCATAGCTGTCTTACTACATAGGAGACGTCCTGCGGAGGCGTGCGGAAGGACACTGGCCTTTTCTTGGACGAAACGGCCGCTTAGGATATTGCTCAGTATCGAAGGCGGTCTTGTGTTTTCATTCTTTGGGGTGGAGCAGAGCGGTATATTCTGGACGTTCTTCTTTGTGATCGCGGGCATCGCGATAATGCACGCTATCTCCGAGGCTGTGTTCAATGCGGACATCAGGACGATCCTTAACCATAAGCTGGAGACGGTTGCCTGCATAGGAGCCGGAGTATTATTTGCTTCGGTATTCATCTTTGACCTTTTCAACTATGACGGCTGGGTGCCCGAGACTTCGGAGGTCACGTCGATAGGCCTTGACTATTCGGCCTTCTTTATGGAAAGGAGAGCCATAGTAGAGTCGGACTATGATTACGAATATATCGCTCATATTCGAGAGGATGGTGAGGATAATATGTTCTATTCAGAGGAATATTGGGAAAATTATCCGGATCTCATGGAGGACATGGCGATAACTGAGACCGAATATATAGAGGCCGCACTGAAGCTGTGCTCCGTAGGAGCGGAGAAAGAGGAAGGCATAAACTACATAAAGCCTTCGCTGTACTACGAAACGCTCTATGAGTATGAGGGCGGAGATCTGGAATACAGTATGGACGTCGTGTACAGGTTGAAGAACGGAAGCGAGAGATACAGACACTATGTATTTACGGAGACGGAGCTATTGGAGCTTATGCCTGAGGTCTATAGGTCTCACGAGCTTAAGATGGCCATGTATCCGATACTAGAGCTTTCGGAGGATGATATAGGCCTTTTCGGCATAGAATATAAGGATCCGCTATCCGCGGAGCTTGCGATCTCCCGCGGGACGATCTCTGGCGCGGCGATGCGTCTCACGCCCACGGCACATAGAAATTACGACTATAATGAAAGCCGTATCTACGACCTAAATGACGATGAGGATCTCAAAAAAGAACTGCTCTCGGCCCTTAAGAAGGATATCGAGGAGATGGAATTTAGAGACTATTATGAATGGTATTACAGGGTCTATTCCAGATATGATGAGGACGGCAATAAGGTATATGATTCAACATCGGAGCAGTATAAGGGCGAGCAGATGGAAGGCACTTATCTATTGGAGGACGTGCTCTACTATGTGCCGAGCTCATCAGAGGCATTGGCCGGGCTTCGTAACAAAGGGATGACAGTAGAGCAGAGCTATGACGGTTCTTGGTATTATTATGAATATACCGATACCTATCCTATATTCGAGAGCTTTGAGAATGTAAGAGAGCTTCTTGAAAGCCGAGGCGTGACAGAGAGGGAAAAACTATGACGTATAGGTTGGACACAAATATCTGTATTTATGCGATAAAGAAAAGCCGGAACAGGTTTTTACACGCATAAAGAAAGATCTTGAAAACGGCTCTAAGGCCTTTGCGGACATCATGAAAAAACAGTGATTGCAATAAAAAGCCGAGCCGCATATAATTAGTGTATATAAAACCGCGCCGTGTATGAAAAAAGTCTATGGCGGCAGAGCTCTCTGCCGCGGACGGCTTCTCCATACAGCGCGGTAAAGCACGAAAGGGGCGGAGAGCGCCTTAGACGGAGAATATATATGAAGGTCGTGATACTTGCGGGAGGGCTCGGCACCCGTATAAGCGAAGAAAGCCATTTGAGGCCGAAGCCTATGATAGAGATAGGCGAAAAGCCCATGCTCTGGCATATAATGAAATATTATTCCGCTTACGGATATGATGAGTTCATAATATGCGCAGGCTATAAGCAATATATCATAAAAGAATATTTTTCGGATTATTTTCTGCATAACAGCGATGTGACCTTTGATCTCGCGAGGAACGAGATGACCGTCCACAGCAACAACTCCGAAAATTGGAAAGTGACGATAGTAGACACCGGACTGCATACCATGACCGGGGGGAGGGTAAAACGCTTACAGAGCTATATAGGCGATGAGACCTTTATGCTGACCTACGGTGACGGTCTTTGTACGGTGGACCTAAATGAGCTTCTTAGCTTTCATCGCTCTCATGGGAAGGTCGCGACAGTGACGGCGGTCAGTATAGCCCAGCTGAAAGGTGTGATGGAGGTCGCGAGGGACGGGATGATCACAGCCTTTCGCGAAAAGAACGACAGAGATGCGGCGATAATAAACGGCGGCTTCATGGTCTTTGAGCCTGCCTTTTTCGACTATCTGAAAGACGACAGCACGGTGCTGGAGAGAGAGCCGTTTGACAGGCTCTGCAAAGAAGGGCAGATGATGAGCTTTTATCATGATGGCTTCTGGCAGTGCATGGACACTCAGAGAGAGAAGAAAAAACTTGAGGAACTGTGGGCGAGCGGAGCCGCCCCGTGGAAGATCTGGGAATGAAGAAGGTCCATATGCGAAGGATCAGCGAGCTTAGAAAGTTTTATAAGGGAAAACGGGTACTGCTTACCGGGCATACGGGCTTTAAGGGAAGCTATATGTGTGCTCTGCTCGCGTATCTGGGAGCGGAGATCTACGGTTATGCTCTTTCGCCCGATACGGAGCCGTCGCTCTTTAGGCAGCTTTTCGGAGAGCGGATAGAAGGCGAACTGACGACGGGATTTCGTTCCCACATAGGTGATGTAAGGGACATGGACGGGCTTCTTGCCTTTTATGAAAAGGCGCGGCCTGAGATCGTCATACATCTTGCCGCGCAGCCCATAGTACGCACATCATACGAGATCCCGAGGGAGACATATGAGATAAATGTCATGGGCACGGTAGATCTTCTCGAATGTATCCGCCTTTTTCCCTGCTGCGGGTCTCTTTTAAATGTCACTACGGACAAGGTATACCTAGACGAAGGATCAAGGGACTATGGCTATAAAGAGGACGATAAGCTAGACGGCTACGACCCCTACTCAAACTCCAAATCCTGCTCGGAGCTGGTGACGCATAGCTATAAAGCCTCGTTCCTAAAGGCCGCGGGAGTAGCGGTCTCTACGGCGCGCGCCGGCAATGTGATCGGCGGGGGGGATTTTGCGAAGGACAGGATATTGCCTGATTTCATGCGTGCGGTAAAGGCGGGCGAACCACTTAGGGTGCGGGATCCCTACAGCACGAGGCCTTATCAGCACGTTTTGGAGCCGCTTTTTTCGTATCTCTATATCGCGATGAGGCAGTATGAGGACGAGAGCCTCTCGGGCTGGTATAACGTAGGCCCTGACTACAGCGACTGTGTGACTACGGGAGAGCTGTGCGATCTGTTCAAAGAAGCCTACGGAGAGGGTGCTTCCTGGGTGAACGCGGGGAAGGTCGATGACAGACACGAAGCCTCTTTTTTGAAACTGGACAATACGAAGCTGAAGGAGACCTTCGGTCTTGAGCCGGTATGGCGTATAGATGAGGCTGTGCGAAGGACTGTGGATTGGACGAAGGCATGGCTAAGGAGTGACGAAGAGGCGAAAGACGAGGTCTATAGACAGATAGAGGCCTTTGCGGAGAGCTTTTGAGGCTTCGGATAAGAAGATATATCGGTACGGGAAATGCTTGAGACTAAAGAACATATGATAAGGAGGCACCTCAATTTCATCCTTTGCCTTCTCATGACAGCGGTGGGCGGAGCTTTTTTGCTGTGGTATATAAAAGCCGCGGGCTGCGATGTGGTATACAGTGACTATATACGTATAGTGAACGAATACTTGCCTGATGTGACGGATCCTTCGAGGTTCTTTGTGCCGGACGTCCTCACGAGGATACCTGCGACCTATCTTTCCCGCCTTATAAATGTCAAACTTTTTTCTTATTCGGTGACTTTCGACAGAGTATGCTCAGCCGTAGGGCTCTGCGCCTGCGCTTTCGTTATCGCGCTCTATATGAAAAAGGAACGCTTCTCCGCCGTCTGGTTCATCCCTGCGGCGATAGTCATCTTCTCCCTCAATAAATGGGAAGTGATACTGAACGGCACCGCGTGGGCGCATACCGTGGCTTTCGCTCTGTTCTTTTTAAATTATTATATCTTGGACAGACGTATGACGGATCCGAAAAGGCATTTGGACGTTTTGCTCATCGTGCTTCCATTTTTGATCCTTCTTTTTGCCGGGGAATATATAGCCTCGTATGCCGCGGTCATGACGGCGGCCTATATCTATCTTTCGATAAGGCATAGGAGAGATAAGACAGAGCTTAAGGCTTATATGGGCGGTCTTTCGGCTACGCTCATCTCGCTTTTTCTATACCTTTTAAGCAGACATTTCGCTGTATGGGAGCATGCGGGAGCTACGGATATGAGCTTTTTAGAGTTCTTTTCGGAGGATCCTCTGTTCATCGTTCGCTTTTTGCTCAAGAGCCTTGCGGGGAGCGTGCTGGGACAGCAGGCGATAAACGATCTCTTCGGGACGGCGGAGCCGTTTTCGGACATAGCGGTGTTCGCGGTCGGGATAGTCGCCTTGGGTTTATACTCCTACGCGCTCGTATTGCAATTCAAGGGGAGGCTCTGGGACACGAGCATGGTCCCCATGCTCTTACTGCTCTCGGGCGCCTTAAATCATATTCTGATCGCGGCTGCGAGATGGATCTTTCTAAATGACGGCTACGGCCTCAGCTCGCGCTACGGTGTGCAGTTCATGGTAGGGATCATAGGGGTCATATTGACCTTTGCCTTCTATTTAAAAAAGATGGGAGGCTGTCGTGTCATGAAGAGCCTTACCATAGTGTCGCTTGCGATTATATTGGCGGGGCAGATCCGCACGAACTCCGCAGAGCTTGCGATAGTTCCATACAGAGAGCAGAATTATGAGCATATGCGCGAGGTGTTGTTAAACTACGAGGACTATGACGAGGAGGAATTATGCTCCACGCTTGAGTGGAGGAAATCTCCAGATACCTTATATAATGTCATACACATCCTTGAGGAAAATAAGTTGAATGTTTTTCGGAACTAGACCTCTTTGCGGTCTTAAGATTTAGATATAGGAGGAGAATATGGGACATAAGAGCGATATAGAGATAGCGCGTGAGGCGAAGCTGCTTAAGATAGATGAGGTGGCTTCTGAGCTTAATATACCTGCGGATCGTTTGGAACAGTACGGTCATTATAAGGCGAAGGTGGATAACAGGCTCATAAAAGAGCTTTCAGACAAAAAGGACGGGAAGCTTATACTCGTGACGGCCATCAGCCCTACTCCGGCGGGGGAGGGAAAAACGACGACCTCCATAGGTCTTGCCGACGGACTTAGACGTATAGGCGCGAAGGCTATGCTCGCTCTCAGGGAACCGAGCCTCGGGCCTGTATTCGGTGTGAAAGGCGGAGCAGCGGGAGGCGGCTATGCGCAGGTCGTGCCAATGGAGGACATAAATCTGCATTTTACGGGCGACCTTCACGCGATAAGTACGGCGAACGACCTTCTCGCGGCCATGCTGGATAATCATATATATCAGGGCAATGCCCTCGACATAGATGTAAAGCGTGTGAGCTGGAAGCGCGCTATGGATATGAACGACAGACAGCTCCGAAGCATCATAGGAGGTCTCGGAGGTAAGACGAACGGGATCCCTCGTGAGGACGGATTCGAGATAACGGCGGCCTCGGAGGTCATGGCTGTGCTATGCCTTTCGAAGGATCTCGCGGATCTGAAAAAGCGGCTTGAAAGGATAGTAGTAGCCTATGATAGAAAAGGCGCTCCCATAACCTGCAAAGACCTGAAGGCGCAAGGGGCCATGGCTGTGCTTTTAAAGGATGCCATAAAGCCGAACCTGGTACAGACGCTTGAACATACGCCGGCCTTCATACACGGCGGGCCCTTCGCTAATATCGCTCACGGCTGCAACAGCGTCACGGCGACTAAGCTCGCGCTTAAGCTCTCGGACTATACGGTGACGGAGGCCGGATTCGGAGCGGATCTCGGCGCAGAGAAATTCTTCGACATAAAGTGCCGTATGGCCGGGCTCAGCCCTGATTGCGTAGTATTGGTAGCCAGCATAAGGGCGCTGAAACATCACGGAGGTGCGAAAAAAGAAGATCTGGGAAAGGAAGATATAGCGGCCCTAAAGTGCGGCCTGCCGAATCTCATCGCCCATGCCGAAAATATAAGGGACGTATATGGCCTTCCGCTCGTCGTAGCGATCAACAGGTTCCCGACCGATACCGAGACCGAGATAAAGGCGGTAGAAGGAGCCTGTGCGGAGCTTGACATAAAGGCTGTACTGTCGGAAGCTTGGGGAAAGGGCGGAGAAGGAGCCGAGGAGCTTGCGAAAGAGACGAGCCGACTTTGCGATGAGCCGAAGGCCTTCCGCTTTGCCTATGATACGAAAGCTTCCATAGAAGAAAAGATAGACGACGTCTGCAAAAAGATATACCATGCGGACGGTGCAGAGCTTACGCCGCAGGCTAAAAAAGACGCGGAGGAGCTTACGAGGCTCGGCTTTGGAGACCTGCCCATATGTATGGCTAAGACGCAGTACAGTCTTTCGGACGATCCTGCGCTGCTTGGTGCGCCCAAGGGATTCAGAGTCACCGTGCGTGAGTTAAAGATAAAGGCCGGAGCCGGTTTTATCGTGGCATATACGGGAGACATACTCACCATGCCCGG